>NZ_JBHWMB010000002.1:197578-280726 GCF_042730015.1 Streptomyces sp. NPDC059957
GTGTTTTCTGCCGTTCTCTTTCTGTCCTTTCCGAGTGTTTCCTCTTCTGTCTCTCCCCGATTTTCTTTGTGTGTTGGGTTGTGGGGTTAGAGCGCGGCTGCCGCGAGGAGCGTGGAGGCGAGCACTGCCGGCGGGAGGAAGATGTTCTCCCTGGTCAGCAGGCGCGCTCGCAGGCCCAGGACCACTCGGAGCCGGCCGGCCAGCAGGGCGAGGAAGAGCACGCTCTGCCACGGCAGGCCCCAGGCGCGGGCGAGGAGGGCTGCTGCAAGGCACGAGGTGGGGACCGCGGTGGCGAGCAGGAGGAGTCGCTGCCAGGCACCGGCGCCGAGGATGTGCTGTCCGGGCGGGCGGGGCGGACCATGCGGGTGCACATCTCGAAGGTCTCGGGCACGCCGACGGCCTCCATGACGACGTCCGCACCGAGACCGTCGGTCAGGTCGCCCACGAGCATTTCCGGTTCCTCGGCGGCGTTCACGACCGCGTCCGCCTGGGTTCCGTCGATGGTGTGCCCGAGCACCCAGCCACCGCCCCCGCGGCACTGCCCGTAGCGGCTCTCGCGGCAGAGCCGGCACCGGCCGCACGAGGAGATGCAGGAGACCAGGACCCGATCGCCGGGCCGCACCGAGCGGACATCACCGCCGCACTCCACCACCGTGCCCACGGCCTCGTGACCGAGCACACGGCCTGGAGTCACCTCCGGCAGATCACCTTTGACGATGTGCAGGTCCGTACCGCAGATGGTCACTGCGTCGACGCGCACGATCACATCGGCGGGATCCTTGATCGCCGGATCCGGCACCTCCTGCCACGCGGTGCGTCCCGGTCCCTGGAAGACGAGTGCCTTCATGACGCCACCTCTCCATGTCTCCCGTGCTCCGGCAAAGGTCACCTCAGGCTGTCCCCCGCCGCCCGGTTCCCGGACAGGGCCGGTCGGTCCCGCACCGGGGCCCGACAGGCCCCTCCGGCCCGCGCCGTGGACGTGTGACGGTGGATGGCGGGGTCTGCTTCACCGACGGACGACGTCAACTGCGCGCTGACCACGTCGGCCGCGCGGACGGCCGGGGCATGAACGCTCCGCCCCGGCGGAAGTACCTGATCAGAACCCCTTTCGATCTCCGCACCGGAGTAGCATGGAGCTGCCGGGAGTATTTCGCGCATCGGATGCAACTCGGGTGTCATTTCCGGCGATCAATACGCCGGGGCGTCGATCTGCGGGCGGCCCGGGGACAGGTCTCCATCATGACCGTCATCCTGGAACGCACCACACCGGCCATGCCGCCGGTGCCTCCGGCTGCCGCGCTTCCGGCTGCCGCGCTTCCTCGCCCCGCTCGCCTCGTGCTCACGCCGAAGACCGCCCTCTCCGGGCAGCTGGACGGGGCCTGGTGGCCCCGCTCCCGTGACCTCGCAGCCGAACTCCCCGCTCTCGTCGCCGCCCTGGCAGAGCCCTGGGGGCGCATCACCCGCGTCACCGTGAACCCCACTCGCTGGCCCGTCATCCCGCACCAGGTTCCCGTCGCCGGGCACACCCTGCACGTGGGCTGGTTCACGGAACAGGACCCCGACAAGCTGATCCTGTTCTCCTACACCGTCGGCCGCTGGGATCTCCTCGTCGTCCCGCCCCAGACCGCCCCCACCGCCGCGGCCCGGCTGATGGCTGCCGCCGCCGTCCCCGGCAGCGTCCTGACCTCCCGCGCGCTGATCGCCGCCGAAGCCGTCATCGGCCGGATTCCCGACCTCCGGAACCGTGAAGACGCCTGGGAGAGCGAAGGCGGGGCGCGCGCGTCCGACATCGGCTCGCTCGCCAGGCTGCCGGTCGGGCCACTGTCCGCCGGCGCCTGGTGGTGAGCGCTGCCGTGCCTCCGGACGGGACCCTTCAGTTCGTGTAGTCGGGCCTGGCCGCCCCGAGATGCTCCGCCACCGTCCGGAGCCAGACTTCGACCGAGAACGGGGCCGGCGGCTCGACCTCCATGCCGAGCTCGGCGACGCCGGCGGCGTAGTCGTGCTCCTCCAGCCCCAGAGCCAGCAGTTCGTGGATCTCTCCGACCAGCCGGGCGGTCAGCTGGGGATCAACCGCTGCCCTGTAGTCGCGGACCGCCGCATCATGGTCGCCGAACTCGTCCGGCATGTCCTGCGAGAACCAGCCGCCGAGGAACTGTCCCAGCTCCCCGAAGCGGGCGTGCCACTCCCAGTGGGTCTGGGGCGCGACCGGCGCGGGCACCTCGCCGGACTCGATGCTGTGCTTGATGTGGTCGGCCATCTCGGACAGCCAGCTTTGAGTCCGGGACTCGGGCAGGCCGATGTCGGGTACCGAATAGAACTCGCCGAGGCGCAGCCGCAAGCGGCCCGGCGGATTGCGTGCGTACTCCCGGAGTTGTTGTTCGGCGACGGAGAGCGCCCAGGGCCGGGTGTGCCAGGTGTGCCGGAGGTACGCCTGAAGAGCCGGAGGCGCCGCGCCTGCTTCCGGGCCATCGGGTTCCTGTCCGACGAAGGCTGCGACGACGACGTCGAGTTCGCCGTACCGGCGGTCGAACTCAAGCGGCTTCATGGGCACTGCGGCACCTTCAGAGGTAGATCGGATAAGTGGCGTGCACGACGAAGCCGTGCGGACTCGACGCTTCACGCCTCAGCGTCACCCGCGCGGCCCGCACATCGACGGGCTCGCGGCCGGCGAGCATCATGGCCTGCAGCAGTACGCGCCCGACGGGCTCCTCACGGGACGGCCAAGCGGCCTCGATGGTGAGCCTCGGTCGCGTGCTCTGGGCCAGCCAGCGATGTACGGCCTGCTCGTTGCGCGTGACGACCTGCTGGGTACACCACTGTGCGGTCGTGCGGTCGGGATAGGTGGCAGAACGGGTACGCACGGGAGATCCTCAGTCGATGGTGAAGCCCCAGAAGATGCCGACTTCCGTGGCGGAGACAGCGATTACACCACAATCCATTACGTGGCTGGTGAAGCCCTCATAGGCACCCTCGCGACGGAACATATCGGCATGCGGATTCTCTCGCGCCGTCGCCGCATTGGTAAAGAACAGCGCATCTTCTCCGAACCTTTCCAGGATCGTCCTCGCGTGTGAGGTCAGTTCGACCTCTCGCGCATCAAAATCCGGAATGTCCTCTGTTTGAAACCACTCACCCTGGAGAGTGACCAGGATTTGTTCGGCGCCCCTCCTGGACACGGGAAAGGCCGTGCCGAAGTCTCCTGGCGTGACAGCACCGAACGGGCTGTCCGGGCCGGTGCCGTAATCGCCCCCTCCCGGTGCCGCGGCGCCCTTCGACCAGCCGCGCGGATCGTCCGTCCGCAGCTGCATGACGTCGAGGGCGTCCAGGCGCCAGTCATCGCGCCGCCGCGCCCCCACGGCCGCGAACATGCCCTCTCCGAAAAGAGCCCGCAGGGAACGGCTCCACGAGGGGGCGTCAATCTGGATCACGGGCCTTACCTCAGTTCTCCACGTGCGTACTACGGGTGCTGGGTCTTGTCGGTGGGCATCGACGTGAGAACGACGAACGGCGGGTTGCTCCCCGGGTTGGGCCTCAGAACGACCCACACGTTGGTCACGTCACGCGCGGCGGGGTCGCCCCGGTCCCACGACCTTCCCACGACGTCGTTCGTCGTCAGGAGGAGCGAGCGTGACGAGTTGGGTCCGGGGTTACCCGCGAGCCAATTGTCGATCTTCCTCTGATTGCCCGGTTCGTCCAGAGCCGCCTGAGTGTACCGCTGCGCGTCCGTAAGGCTCCCGAACGCCGAAACGGCCTCGGGCCGGATGCCGGAAGGCCTGACGATCTGCTGGTCCCTCAGCCTTTGTTCCAGTTGCTCATCCGTCTTGCCCACATGCTTGTCCACCACATGGGACCCGAGCATGCCCTCCTGGTTCGCGAGGTCGATCGGGTATTTGTGATTGCTTTCGTCGTCCCCGGCCACCGTGTACAGCGGATCGTTCTTGAAATCGGTCAGAGTTCGGGCGCCGAAGGACTCCGCCCGCGCCGACTCGGCCCGGAACGTGGGAGCACTGAGATATGCCTCGTCCAGCGCTCCGTGCAGTTTGTTGAGCTCCTCGACCTGGCGGCGCACGCGGTTGTTGTACGCCTCGACCGTCGCGTTCATCGCCTCCTCGTCCACCTCGAGGGAGAACCCGACCGCCAAACCCCTCCCCATCTTGAGGAGTCCCTTGCCGAAGCTCTTGACGTCCTTCATGTCCAGACCGTCGCTCCTGTCGATGTGCGGCAGGGCCTTCAGCACGGCTTCGTAGTAGAGCCTGCGAAGGTCGTCCCGCACATCCTCCGCGGCGGCCGCCCAGGCACGCAGAGCGTCGCTCATGACGTCACAGGTCTTGACCATCACGTCCATGACGGGGTGGCTGACGGCCTGACCGGGCTGCGCGGAGTCGTGCTTCCACCCGTAACCCTCGCGACTCTGGCCCCACGCGCTCGTACCCCAGACAGCACTGCAGAATTGCCGCATCGCGGCGTTCCACTCGCCGTTGGACCGATCGGTGTAGTTGTGCAGGGCACTGCTGAGGTTTCCGTCCGTCGCGGTGACGGACGTGCTCGCGTACACCCAGGCGATGGACATGTTGTCCAAACCCAGGTAGTCGGGCAACGGCATGATCTCGGCCGCCTTGCCCATGCGGTAGGCGTCCTCCAGGAGGGGCCTGATGATCGCCAGGACTCCGGCCTCCACCGCCTCCAGCGCCAATTGGAAGATGTCCTGGCTCTGGTCGACGTCCGCCCACTTGAGGTCCGTCACGGACCCGTAGTTCGGCGGCGTGTCGATCACGGTCGGCGGTGGCTGGGTCTGGGCCGGGGCGCCAGAGGGGTCCGTGGCGGCATCTGCGGTCGCGTAGTTGTTCGCGGTCACGGCGAAGCCGACGGCAGCGCCTCCGACGCTCGCCACCGACTTGGCCCACACCTCGATGAAACGGTTGCCGACCTTCTTGTACGCGTTGGCGAACTCCCATGCGGCGGTTCCATAGCCCCCGCAGTCCGGATATCGGCCGAGCTCGTTGAGGAGCTGATTGGCCCCCTTGTGCAGTCCGTCCTGAAGATGGGCGACGTAGCCCGCGAGTGCGTGCAGCGCACTGGGGGTGACGTCGATGTTTCCGTTCTTCAAGGGGGGCGGAGGAGGAGGCATGCTCATCAGGCCGCTCCCCATCCGCGCAGCACCGCGGCATGTGCCGCCGCGTAGTTGCTCTGCCCGGTCGTCACAATGCTGTGCAGCCAGGCCTGTGTCGCCTGAAGGTCCCGTGCGGACCGATCCCACTCGTCCAGCTTGTCGATGAACGCCTCGCGGGCGTCGCCCTCCCAGGTGAGTACGACCTTCTCGACGCGGTCGTGCATGGTCTGCACGTTCTCGTTGAGCTCCTTGAGGATCTCTTCCAGTTGGCCGGAGAGGAGCCGCAGAGTGGCGAAGTCCACCGCTATGTTGCCGTCGCTGTCAGCCATGAGTCCCCCTCGTCACAGATCCTGCAAGCGGCTCGTGCGCGGCGCGGGCGGCGGGCTCCCGGTGTTGGGGGTCGAGAGATCGGCCGCCTCGCTGTCCACGTCCACGGACATCTGGATGCGCCTGAAGGCGGCCAGAGTGTCGAGTTCCTGCCCGGTGAACCCGTCTCGGCTCATGCGAACGGCCGCTTCGAGCAGTTTCATGAGCTCGCGGATGCGTACCGCTTCCCTGGCGGCATCACGATGCCGCAGTCGGTAGGCCTTGGCCGCGGGCCCCTGCCAGCGGGCTTCGATCGTGTCGACGACCGCGTCCATGCGCTTGACCTGCCGGTCCAGGTAGCGCTGCATCTCGTCGAGGTCGTCGGCCAGCCTCGTCAATTGCCGGCCGCTCACCAGCAAGTTGGGATCTGTCGCCACGTATCCGCCCCCGTACCCCGTACCCCGATGACCGCTCGACTACTCAGTTGCTCAGTTGCCCCGTTGCTCAACAAAGTGTTCAACACTTGCACTCTAACAAGCACGAACACAGGCTCATCCATCGCCACTTCGTACGCACGGCGTCGCCCCGACGCGACAGAGCCGGGCCCGGTGTCGGGCCCGGCTCTGTTGCGTCGGGGCGGGAGTGGCGGTGCTCAGTGGTTCTCGTAGTTCTCGCCGAAGGCCGCTCGCCGGGTCCTCTTCAGGCGGGCGCTGAACATGCGGGCGATGATGACGGCGGGTACGCCGTGCCGCTCGCCCGGACCGGCCACGGACAGCAGCCAGGCCGGCAGGAAGCTCACGGTCCAGCCGGGGGCGGTCTTGCGCATGTGCGTGGCGTGCTCCTTCCAGATCTGCTCGCCGAGGGCCGGGGCGAGCCGGCCCAGCAGCTCCCGCTCCTCGTCACCGGCGTGCTCGGCGAGGTGATCGCGTACGCCCTGGGTGAGCCGTGCCAGTTCGGCGGCGGCATCGTCGGCCGTTCCCAGCCTCGTGCTCGCCACGTGCCAGGCGTGGAGCAGCTTGGCGAGCATCTCGTGTTCCTCGGTCATCAGGTCCAGTGCGGCCTCGTCCGCGCCGAGTTCGCGCAGCCGGGGCCAGAGGAAATCGTCCTCGCCCTCGTGGTGGTGTTCGATGACCTGGAAGAGCTTGTCGACGTAGGCCCGCAGCGCGGCCGCCCGCTCGGTGTCCGGGGTCGTGGCGAGCTGTTCTGCGGTACGGGCTATCCGGCCCAGGTCGCGCACCATGGCGCGGTGGGCCAGCAGCATCGTCTGGTGCGCCGGCAGCAGTGGCGTGGCGACGGACGGATTCATCAGGACTCCTCGGGAAGCGGCTCGTTCGCGGCGGGGTGCGGCGGGGTGCGGCGAGCAGCGGAAGCATCTCCCCGGGCGAAGAACCGGCCGGCCGGCTGTGGCAATCCTGCCCACACGGAATCCAGGCCGGGTGGATTCCGGGCAGAGTGGCACTCGAGCCGAGTGGGTCTCGGGCCGTGGCCGGGGCCGGCGAGGGCGGCGGTGGGCTCGGCGCCGACGAGCATCCGGCGGGGACCGCCCCTGGCTGGTGGGGCGGTCCCCGGGCTCACGCTCAACCGCGGTCCTGGCAGCTCTCCTTCCTTGTTTCCTGGCCGGGGTACGGTGCCGGGCGCGGGCTCACGCCGAGGGTTTCACCAGCTCCTGGGCGCGGGGCGCGGGGGTGGGTTCCGTCGCCTCCATGCGGTCCAGCCGCAGCGCTCGGTGCAGCCTGCGCAGCGGCCCGGGGGCCCACCAGTTGGCGCCGCCGAGCAGGACCATGAGCGCGGGCACGAGCAGGGCTCGCACCAGGGTGGCGTCGAGGATGACGGCGAAGGCGGTGCCGAGTCCCAGTTCCTTGACGAAGACGAGCCGCGACAGCGCCAGCGCGCCGACCGCCACGCAGAACAGCATGGCCGCCGAGGTGACGGTGCGGCCGGTGTGGGCCAGCCCCTCGGTGACGGCGGCCCGGTCGTCCAGGCCCGAGGCCTTGGCCTCCTTGATCCGGCCGAGCAGGAAGACGTTGTAGTCGGTGGACAGGCCGAAGGCGAGCGCGAAGACCAGCACCGGGGTGGTGCTCTCGATCCCGCTCTGTGCCTCGAAGCCGAGGTTGCCGTCCTGGAAGACCCAGACCAGGAAGCCGAGCGCGGCCCCGGTGGACAGGGTGTTCATCAGCAGCGCCTTGAAGGGCAGCACCACCGAGCCGGTGAACGCGAACAGGAGCAGCAGTGTCACCACGGCCAGCACCCCGATGGCCAGCGGCAGCCGGTCGCGGATCCCGTCCTTCTGGGACAGGAAGTCCGCGGTCTGGCCGGTGAACTTGACGGGTGCGGGCGCTTCCAGGGCGCGTACGCGTTCGACGGCGTCCCGGGCTGCGCCGTCCAGCGGCTTCCCCGCGAGCACCCCGTCGATCTCCCAGTGTCCGGCGTCCAGGCGGGCCGGCGGGGCCACCGCCACGACTCCGGGGACCCGGGCGACCTCGTCGGCGTACGCCTGGAGGCCGGCGCCGGCGGCGTCCTCCACGACGATCCTCAGCGGCGAGGACGGCGGCTTCTCGAAGTCCTCCGCCATCGCGGCGGCGACCTTGCCGGCGCTGATGCTCGAAGGCAGGGCGGAGGCGTCGGCCCCGGTGAAGCGGATGCCGAGCACCGGCGAGGCGACGGCCAGCAGCACCACGACCGCCGCGACGGCCACCGTGACGGGCCGGCGCATCACGCCGGAGGCGATGGCGCGCCAGCGCCGTACGGCCGGGTCCTCGAGCGAGGTGTCCCGCTGCCGGCGGCGCGGGGCCAGCGAGTTGACCCGCTCGCCCAGCAGGGCGAGGATCGCCGGGAGCCCGAGGACCGCGAAGAGTACGGCGGCCAGCGAGGTGATCACCCCGGCCAAGCCCATGGACCGCAGGTACGGCTGGGGGAACACCAGCAGCGCGGCCAGCGCCGCCGCCACCGTCAGACCGCTGAACAGCACGGTGCGTCCGGCCGTCTCCATGGTCCGGCGCAGGGCGAGGACTCCGGCGCCGTGCACGGCGATCTCGTCCCGGTACCGGGAAATGATCAGCAGCCCGAAGTCGACGGCCAGACCGAGCGCGAGAGCGAAGGCCAGGTTGAGGGCCCCGGAGGACACGTTGCCGAACAGCATGGCGAGGCGCAGCCCGGCCAGTGTGAACAGGAGCGTGAAGATCGCGCCGACCAGCGGCAACAGCGCCGCGACCAGGCCCCGGAAGACGAGGAACAGGAGGATCAGGATGACCGGCATGGCCAGACCCTCGGCCATCGCCAGGTCCTTGGCGGTGACCTGGCCGACCTGGACCATGCCGATGGTCGGGCCGCCCAGGTGCGCGTGGCCCTTCAGCACCGGATCGGCGTCGATCGCCGCCATCAGTGCCTTCTCGGCCTCCTTGGTCTCCTTCTCCGTCATCGGCCGGACCGCGCCGAGGACGACCGTGCTCCGGCCGTCCTTGGAGATGAGCGCCGGGTTCCGGTCGGTGGCGTAGTCCACCACCCGCTGCACCTCGGGCCGCTCCTTCAGCAGGGCGATGCCCGCGGAGACCGCCCGGGTCGGTTCGAGGCCGGCCCGGATCGGCTCCTCGGTGCGGATCAGCAGGGCGTACCCCTGCTGCGGATCGACGCCGGTGGCGTCCTGGATGACCGAGCGGGCCACGGTGTGCGGGCCGGTCGGGTCGTCGTAGTCGGAAAGGCCGTTGGTGACCATGGTCTGGACGGCGCCGCCGAAGACGGCGGCGAGGACCGCGCAGACGATGGCGACCAGGAGGGCGAGTTTCCGCTTCGCGTGCAGCACGGAACCCAGGGTGGTGAACATCAGGGATCTACCTTCGAGAGGAGTCAGGCAACTGCGGGCCGGGCGGGCTCGATGAAGCTGAGCGCGTTGTAGATGGTTCGGTCCGGGTCGGTGATCGCCCTGCGGCCGTGCATCACGCGGGTGTTGTCTATGACCGCCACGTCGCCGTCGCGCCAGTCGAGGTTCTCGGTGAGGGACGCGGTGGTGCGGGTGATCTCGTCGAGCAGGTCCGCCGGGATCTCGCCGCTGTCGGCGAAGGTGATGCGCGGCTTCTCGTAGTTGAAGGAGGGGCCGAGGATGCTGTTGGCGAAGGAGAGCCGCTCGCCGAAGAGGGTGGGCCCGGCAGCCGGCGTACGGAAGGCGTAGTGCACCCCGCCGTCCGGGTCCGGTGTCACCACCGTGCCCGGAACCGAGGCGGCGAGCGCCTCCAGCTCCGAGACGTGGATGTCCTCGGCGGGCTTGCCGGTCAGGTGGTGGGCCATGGCGCGCCACTGGGGCTCGGCCACGTAGCGGCTGTAGACCAGGTCTTCGGAGCCGAAGGCGGCCCGCGCCTCGTCCGACAGGGCGTCCCAGACCCGGTAGCCGTCGCACACGGTGGTCTGCGAGCCGGTCGTGGCGGCCTTCTCGCAGAAGAACCAGGCGAGATGGGCCCGGAACGGGCTGTTCCCGTTCTCCGTGTGCAGGCCGACCTCGTCCAGACCCGCGTCGACCTTCTGGGCCACTTCCGAGTAGAAGTCGCGGGCCGGGTCGAGCGTGGTGGAGGAGGAGGTGTTCTGCACGAGGGTGGTGAAGGAGGCCATGTCCGCGCCGAATCCGCGCAGCAGCAGGAATCCCGCCGTGGAGAGCAGTTCCCGCAGCTCAGCGGGGTCGATCGCGGTCAGGTCCTGCCCTTCACCCGGCTCCACGAGCAGCCCGCTGCCGGTGCCGTAGGAAGTGGTGCGCAGGGTGGTGGTGAGCTGGGCCGTGGTCATGCTGGGATCTCCTCGCGGGTACGGGTCAGAAAGTTGCGGACGGCGTCCCGGCGCGGACGGCCGGTCACGGTGAAGCAGGAGGCGTACTCGGGGTCGTCCTCGGCCAGCAGGCTGATCGAGGTGACGCGTTCGATGTCGGAGAGCCGGCCGAGACCGAACTCCTCGATCAGGGCGCGGGCCTGGTCCCGGTCGGTGCCGGAGTCGATCACGAAGAGGCCCAGCACCTCGTCGAGGCCGTCCGCGACGACGGCGGCCTCGCGTACGAAGACCAGCTCGCGGTAGCGGGCCTCGACCCACTCGGGCGACAGGTTGCGGCCGCCGGCCGTGATGACCAGGCTCTTCTTGCGGCCCGTGATCCGGATGTAGCCGTCCTCGTCGATGGTGGCCAGGTCGCCGGTGTGCAGCAGCCCGTTCTCGTCCACGTGGACGCTGGAGGGGTCCTCCTGGGTGTAGCCGGCGAACAGCGAGCTGCTGCGGATGAGCAGTTCACCGTCCTCGGCCAGCTCCACGTGGACGTGGTCCAGCGGGCGGCCCACCGTGCCCAGCCGCTGCCGGCCCGGGAAGTTCCAGGCGACCACGGAGCTGTTCTCGCTCAGCCCGTAGCCCTCGTACAGGGTGATCCCGAAGTCGGTCAGCCGGTCCAGCACCTCCGGCGAGACCGGTGCCCCTCCGCAGGCGATGAAGACCGGGCCGGTGTGGCCGAAGAGGCGGATGCCGCGCTGGTCGCGGTCCTCGTCCGGGTTCTGCTCGCACAGGGACAGCAGCAGCCCTGCGACGGTGGGAGGGACGACCATGGCCGTGGGCCGTGCCTGGCGCAGCAGGGAGAGCATGCGCGGGCCCGCCGAGGCGGAGGTGCCGATCAGGGCTGTGCCCGGTGGCAGGAAGGTGACGCTGCCGCCGTTGAGGAAGGGCATGTACAGCCCCGCGACCTGCTCGATGAGCAGGCTCAGGGGCACCACGGACAGGTAGCGGGCGAAGGCCGCGTCATCGACACGGCCGCCCAGCGAGGCCAGCAGCGACTCCATCCCGTGCAGCCGGATCTTCACGCCCTTGGGCGCGGAGGTGGTCCCCGAGGTGTGCACCACCTTGACGACGGTGTCCTCGGCGGCCTCGGCCTCGGCGATCTCCTCGGCGAGCGGGGGCAGCGGGACGCTGTCGGCGGCCCGGCCCAGTGCGTCCATGTCGATGTCCTGCACCGGGCAGCCCGCGGGCAGCACCGAGGTGCTGCCGGCGGCATCCAGCCAGTGCGCACCCTGGGGATCGACCAGGCATACGTCGGCCCCCGCGAGCAGCGAGGCGGCCTGGACCGGTGTGAAGGCGGTGGGGACCGGGATCTCCACGGCCCGTGCGAACAGCGCGGCCAGGTCTGCGACGACCCACTCGGCGGAGTTCTCGGCGAGCAGCCCCACCCGGACCGGGCGGCCGAGGTCCGCGCTCCGCCGGCGCAGGCGTGCGGCCAGCACGCGGGCGGCCCGGATGATCGTCCGGTAGCTGTGTTCGGCGCCCGGGGCGCCGTCGGAGGTCAGGATCTTGACCATCGGACGGTCGCTCTCGGCCTGTGCCAGCAGAGCGGCCGGCAGCGAGCTCCGCGTGGTCGCGGTCGGTACGTCAGGCAGCACGGTTGAGTTCCTCCCGCTTGATGGAGAGCAGCCGGATGTCCACCGAGTCGAGCGCGTACCGCTCGAAACCGGTGAACAGCTGCTGGGTGTGGTCGGCCAGGGTGCCCCAGCGCACGGCGGGCTTCTGGTCGTAGAAGGTGCCCCAGGTGGCCAGTTCCTCGGGCTCCAGCCGGGAGCCGTCGGCCTCGCAGAGGCGGTGGGTGATCAGCCCGATCCGGGCGGCGAGCCGCGCGGACCGGTCCGTCATCGTCATCACCGCGTACGAGCGGCCCAGGCACGTCGAGATCAGCGGGAAGGCCCGGTAGATCTCCGCGCCGGCCAGTGGCTGGACCGAGGCGACGCTGCCGAGCTGGACTATCTGGTGGCGCTCGATGGGCCGGCCGGCCTCGCGGGACAGCGTCTCCTCGATGGAACCCTCCAGGTATCTCTCGAGAAATACGGGTCCGTTCTCCGGAAAGGAGACACCGATGCAGGCCTGGACCGCGTCCCGGCCGTCGTCGCCGGGCGCCACATAGGCGATGAACTCTTCCGGGTCCGGGGTGATTTCGGCCCCGAAACTGCGGGCGAACACCTTGCTGACCAGGTCGGCCGATTCCTGCCAGTCCTGGGTTCCGCGTCGGGCGAGCACAATCTTCACGTCTCTGTCCTCTCGAATCGGCCGTACTCCGTTGGTAGGGCGCTGAATGGGGAAGTCACCGCTGCCGGACGCCGCGGCATCCCGCTCTCGCCGGAGCGCACGGGGAATTGCCCGCCGGGCATCGCGGGGGCTCGGCCAGGCGTACGGCCGGCTTCTCGCCGTCCACCTCGGGGGCCGGGATCCGGTTCGGCGGAATGGGTGGGGGCGCGGTGGGAGCTCGGGCTCAGCGCCTCTGGCAGCCGGGCGCCGCGGCGCTGCCGGCGCCGGGCGGACAGAACAGGTCGCCCGCAGCCGAACCGGGCCGGCTGTGGCAGATGGCGCGTCATGACCTGACTCCCGACCGCTCAGGGCAGCCGGAGTAAGGGCCGGTCGAGCAGGCCCTGGCCGATGTTCATGCGTGAAAGTCCCATCCCCGTACCCCGTTGATGGCCCGGCACGTCGTCCCGGGCATATGAGCTAGTGCTGCGACCGGGAAGGTTCACCTTCCCGCCCACAGCACTGGAAGCCCCTGCCAACTCCCCGGCCCGGCGCGGCACAAGGGTGCCGCCGCATGGAAACCGGGGAAGTCCTGCCGGTGCTCCGATCGGTCCCGCTTCGCCTCCACATGTCGGCCATGTGTGGTGCAACGTTCATTCGGATCTCCCTTCTGGGGGGACACACCGGGCCTGACCGCAAGAGGTTCCTACGCCAAACACTGTGGCCGGGTCCGGTAGCGCCCCCCTTGAGGGACGGTTGATCGAAGTGCGGAACGGGACGGGGAGCCGACCCGCTCCGGAGCACCTGTCCGGGCCGCCGTCACAAGGCGCCGGCCGACATCTCCGGCCGGGCTGACGCCTTCGTGACCTGCTGGGATGCCGCGCCTTCGGACGTGTCGCGCGGTTCCTGGCGGCCGGCCACGAGGGGGTAATGTCGTCCGGTCACGGACGGCGATCGGATCGTCCGTTCTACCCTGGGGAAGCAACATGACCGATCTGAGCTCGCTGCGGGCAAGCCTTGCGTCAGGTGAGCACGAGTTCGCCGACACCTTGGCCTTCGTCGCCGCGCACTACGCGTATCAGCCGCAGGCGTTCCGCAACGGGGACGTGGAGAACGCCGCCGGCGAGAACGAGGGCTCCTGCAAGACGCTGGGACTGGCCGTGCTGGAAGGGCTGAGCGACCAGGAGGCACTGCTGGCGTTCGGTGAGCACTACCGCAGTGTGCTGGCGACGCCGAACGGCACTGATCACGCCAACATTCGCAACCTCATGGCCCATGGTCTGGCAGGGGTGAGCTTCGCCGGGCAGCCGTTGGCCCGCAAGAGCTGAACACGGCCGACGGATCCGGACCCCGGGAAGCCGCGCGGGGCCCAGGCCGTCTCTTTCGGATCTTGCCGGGCGGCACGGGCCCGGCAAGATCCGAAAGAGACCCCCTAGGCCAGGTGGTCGAGCAGCCAGGAGCCTTCCTTGCTGGGGATCAGCAGGCCTTCCGGGTCCGCGGCGGTGGTGGTGTTGTCGTCGAAGTCGTCGTCGCTCAGATTGTCGGCGTGGTCGCCGACGACCAGCTTGACCTTCTTCGGCCTCCGCGGCCAACTTCCCAGCCCGTCCAGCCCGGTGTTCTCCTCCGGGGACGGCGCCGTTCCGTTGAAGGAGAAGTAGCCGGCGGCTCGATGGTCCTCCTGCCGGGACTCCATCCGGGTGAGGGCGTAGCGGACCGCCAGGGCTCCCCTGCCTATGCCGCCTGCCGCCAGGGGGGCGCCGCCGATCTGCTCGGCCGCCGCTCGCCGGAGGGCTTCGGTGACCGTGTCCGCCAGGTCGGCCAGGGGGGCGGCTCCATCGTCGAAGCCGACCAGGATCAGATCGTGGCCCCGGGCGCGCAGTGCGTCACCGAACGAGTACGTGGTGGTGTAGAGGCGGGCCTGGAGTGCGTCGAGGTCCGTCTTGCCCGGCCCCGCCTTGCTGGCCAGAATGAGCGGCTTGACGATTCCCTTGTCGCTCGCGGGAAGTATCCGCGCCGTTCCGGCGCCGAGTTCCCACTCCTGATTCGATGTCACAAATCCTCCAGAGAACGGGCTTTGGCGGTGTTGTCGCCGCGTCGGCGCACGGGCCAAGAGAAGCTGCACTGCCTCGGCCGGCGAAAGGGCGAAATTCCGCCGCCGGGCCGAGAGTCGATCACGAACGCCGAGTCGATCGGGTCGGATCTGCCGCGCCCCGCTCGAACTCCCCCCAATACGGGGCAACACCCGCGAGAACACCTTCATCCTGGCGCCGGCGAACCGGGCGCCACAACCTGCCGGTGGGGCGCGGCCCTCCGGGGCTCGGATGGCCGTGCGTCGGCAGATGTGAGAGATCGCCGCTCCTCTCGTGAAGAACTGCTTAACAGATCGATTGCGATACGGGTGGGCCGGAGAGCGATACAGGGGATCGAAAGTCCATGTCAACCCGCCGTCGTGGCAGCTTGGTTGGGGAGATGCGGTGCGGTAGTGGGCGTCCGGCGGGCCGAACATCCGGTGATAGCATCCCGGCATCTGTGATCTTGTTCCATTTCGACGCAGATGCTGATTTGGATCGGCGGCATGCTCTCCGCGTAACAGCAGGTGAACCGTGCCGATCAGCTGTGTTGCGGGGCCTCGCGAGGTGTATCTGCAGCCGTCCGCATGGCACGCGCCGGGAAAGGTTTCCATGAATCGAGATGCACTTGTGTGGTGCCTGGTCGTGGTGGCGGCGATAGCCGTCGCCGCGGTCGTGGCACTCGTCGCCCGCAACAGAGCACTGGGGGCGAAGAAGGAGCACACCGAGGCCGAGCTGAGGCACCAGCTGCTCACGGCGGACAGCTACCTGCACGCGTCGCACGCCGAGCTGCAGAGGTTCCGCAGCGAGCAGGACGCCACGCTCCGCCAGGCCCAGGAAGCGGCGGAGGAGAACACCAAGGCCGTCCTCAAGGGTGCCGCCAGCCTCCTGCAGAGCCTCGCGGCCGAGCAGACGACGCTCCTGGACGGCATCCAGCGCAAGTACGGCGGACACACCGTCCTCAGCGACCTGTTGGACGTGAACCACGCCAACGCCCAGATGGCGCGCAAGGCTCAGGGCATCGCCGTCATGTGCGGTGCGCCGCTCGGCCGCCGCAACAGGCCCGCCAGCGTCTACGACGTGGTGCGCAGCGCCCAGGGCCAGATCCGCAACTTCCACCGGGTCGCCATCATGCAGCAGACCAGCCTCGCCCTGAAGGCGTCCGCGGTCGCGCCCGTGGCCCTCGCCGTGGCGGAGCTGCTCGACAACGCCGCCAGCTTCTCGCAGCACGACGCGCCGATCGAGGTGACGTTCCAGCGCGTCCAGAACAACCTGTGCATCGTCATCGACGACGCCGGTGTCAGCATGAACGACGAGGAGCGGCAGCGGGCGACCGCGCTGCTCTCCGGGGAAATCGCCCCCCGCCTGTCGCAGCTCGGGACCCAGCCGAAGTTCGGCTTCCCCGTCATCGGCCTGATCGCGCGTCAGCACGGTTTCAAGGTCGACGTCACCGGAGTCTCCCGGTACGGCGGCGTCAGGGCCGTCGTCCTCTTGCCCGAGGAGCTGTGGACCATGGAGGAGATAGCGCCCGTCCAGGAGGCCCCGGTCAGTGAGATCCGGCGCGCCACCGAGAGCCGGCCGCCACAGCCCGTCACACCGCAGCCCACCGCCCCCCAGCCCACGCTGCCGCAGAGCGTGGCGTCGCGCACGATGCACGGTCTGCCCAAGCGCGGCGCACGCCAGGCGCCCATCGCGAGCGTCCCCGATCCGGACGCCGCCGCACCGGCGCCGCGGAACTCGGGGGAAGCGGGCCGCGCTTCCGGACGTAGTCTGGGCGCTTTCCAGCGGGGCACGCTGTCCGGCCGCAACCTTGACGCCACCTCGTTCGAAGGGCCCGAAGAGGCATGACCGCAGACCTCTCGTGGATGCTCGAGGACATCGTGCAGAACGTGCCCCGCGCACGGCACGCCGTCCTGCTCTCCGCTGACGGCCTTCCTCGCGGCGCGACCGAAGGCCTGGCCGAGAAGGACGTACGCACCATCTCCGCGGCCATGGCGGGGATGCAGTCGCTCAGCCGGGCGACGGCCCACTTCGCCGGTCCGGAGGAGGAGCGCCAGTGGAACCAGACCATCATCGAGTTCTCGCACGGCTGGAGCTTCCTGATCGGGGCGGGGCAGGGCTCCTACCTCGCCGCCGCGGCAGCGCCCGATGTGGACATGCAGCAGATCTCCTTCCGCATGCACCGCCTCGTCGCCCGCCTGGGCAACAACCTCACCTCGCCTCCGCGGGTGAGCAGCGAGGACGCCGGAGGTCCGCGCGGAAGCGCCCCACGGCAGCAGAGCGCCGGTGACGCGGGGTTCGTCCTCGGCGAGCTCGACCGGGTGATGTCCGAGGTCAAGGGCGCCCGCCACGCCGTACTGCTGGGGTCGGACGGCCTTCCCCGCGGGGCGACCGACGGGATGAGCCGCGACCTCGCGGACACGATCTCCGCGGCCATGACGGGCATCCACGCCTACAGCCGGGTCACCTCCCAGTTCGCGGGGACCGCCGAGGACGCGCAATGGCGTCAGACGGTCATCGAGTTCCAGCACGGCTGGATCTTCCTGATGGCGGCCGGCCCCGATGCCTTCCTCGCCGCCGCCGCCGAACACGACTGCGACATAGAGCAGTTCACGACGCGTCTGCACGAGGTGGTTCCCCGGCTGACCGCCACGGCGACAGCAGGGAAGGGGACAGGCCGTGCCTGATGGCTTCGAACAGGACGAAGAGCTGGAGCTGACCTCTCCATTAGTCCCACTGTTCGTGATCACGAACGGACGAGCGCTGCCCCCGGAGCACGAGTACGAGCACACGACGCTCGTGACCGCTGCGGTGGAGAACGGACAGGTCGCGGCGCGCACGCTGTCGCCGGAAGCGGGGCAGGTCATGGACCTGGTCGCGAAGGGCTTCCTGTCCGTGGCCGAGGTGGCAGGGCACACGCACCTGCCCCTGGGCATCGTCCGCATCCTGCTGGCGCAGTTGGAGGATGACGGGCTCATCCTCGCGAGGACACCGATACCGCGCGCCGAACGTGTCGACAGAGAACTGGTCAGCGCCGTGCTCGAGGGCCTGAAGAATCGATTCGGAGCGTAAAAGCGTGTACCTGGATCCAGACGTCTCCCACGCGGTGAAGATCCTCATAGTGGGTCACTTCGGGGTCGGCAAGACCACCTGCATCGGCAGTCTCTCCGAGATCGAGCCCCTGCGGACCGAGGAGGAGATCACCGAAGCCAGCGTGGGCTTCGACGATTTGTCGGGCACGCCCGACAAGACGACCACCACCGTCGCCATGGACTTCGGCCGGCTCACCCTGAGCGACACCCTGGTGCTCTACCTCTTCGGAACGCCCGGCCAGGAGCGGTTCAAGGAGATGTGGGAGGAGCTCTCGCGGGGCGCTCTGGGCGCGCTGGTGCTCGTCGACCCGGAGCGGCTGCACGAGTCCTTCCCCGTCCTGGACCTCGTCGAGCGCTTCGGCCTGACGTACGCCATCGCCGTGAACCACTTCGAGGGCACCACGCACTACCCGCTCGACGAGATCCACGAGGCCCTCAACCTCACCCCCGAGACCCCTGTCGTGGAATGCGACGTACGGGACGAGAGCTCCTCCGCGCGGGCCCTCATCACCCTCGTGAAACACCTCATGTCCCAACTCGGCTAGGAGTGCAGGAATGCAACAGCCACACGACCCGCACGAGATACCCCCCGGCTGCCCTGCGCACGGGAACGTCCAGATGTACGGTCCCTCGTTCGGAGCCGACCCCGACAGCCACTACGCAGAGCTGCGCCACTACGGTCCCAGCGCACCGGTGGACATCGCCCCGGACGTCCAGGTCGAGCTCGTCACGAGCTACGACGCCGCGCTGTACGTCCTGCAGAACCCCGCCTCCTTCGTGCGCGACTCGCGCCGCTGGAACGCCCTCAACGAGGGCCGCGTCCCGGCCGACAGCCCGGCACTGCCCATGATGGAATACCGCCCCAACGCGCTCCTCAGCGACGGTGCGGCACACGCCCGACTGCGGCGGGCCGTCACGGACAGTCTCGCCACGATCAACGAGCACCAGCTCCTCAGGCAGACCCAGCAGTCCGCCAACTACCTGATCAGCCAGTTCAGTACGGACATCCGCGGCCAGGCGGAGCTGATGGCCGAGTACGCCCAGCCGCTGCCCCTGCTGGTCTTCAGCGACCTGTTCGGCTGCCCGCCCGAGATCGGCGACCGCGTGATCGCCGGCATCAGCGGCCTCTTCGAGGGAACCCCCGGCTCCGACCAGGTGCTCGGCGGGGCGCTCACCGAGCTGATCGCCCTCAAACGGCGTCGCCCGACGGACGACCTGACGACGCGCCTGATGGAGCACTCGGCCCAGCTGACCGACGAGGAGGTGCTGCACCAGCTGGTCACCCTGCTCTCCGGCGGCACCGCGCCACTGGCCGCGGCCATCGGCACCAGTAGCGCCCTGTACCTCGGCGAGGACTGGCAGGCCGGTCTTCCCGTCGAGGAAGCGGTCTCCCAGACGCTCTGGAACTTCGCTCCGATCGCCAACTACGCCGCCCACTACCCGACGCACGACGTGGAGATCGGCGGCAGGGTCGTCCGGGCCAACGACCCGGTCCTCGTCTCGTTCGCCGCGGCCAACACCGACCCGAAGCTGACGGAGCACCGCGAACAGCTGAGCGCCAAGGCGCACTTGGCGTTCGGAGCGGGCCCGCACGCCTGCCCCGCCAAGGACCCGGCCTTCATGATGGCCGTGACCGCGGTCGAGACACTGCTCAACCAGCTTCACGACGTCGAGCTGCGCGTCCCGTTCAAGTCACTGACCTGGGTGCCGAGTCCGTGGAGCCGCTCGCTGGTCACCCTGCCGATCCGCTTCACCCCGAGGAGCGTTCCCCAGGCAGCCGGATCGGCCGGGTCGGCCGCGGCGAATGCGGGCCGGATGGCCCCGCAGCAGACAGCCGCCCCCACTCCGGCCAACACCGGCTCCTCGCGCACGAGTTCCGGCGCCGCGCCGCAGGCCAAGGGCGGGCTGTTCAGCCGCTTCCTGGCCTGGACCAGGGGCGAGTAGACCGAAGAGGAAGATGTGATTCCAGTAACGTCCTGAGTGCTGGGCGGTACCCGAGGCGCTCGTCCTGACGAAGCGGGCCCCGGCATCGCCGGGGCCCGCAGCCAACCTAGTGAAGCGTGATCTGTTCGAGGATCTCCGCGTAGCGGGACCGCTTGTCGGGGCGGGCGTGGTCCGTGGCGTGCTTGAGCGCCGGGACCGCCGACGTTCCCATGGTGACGAGCCCTTCGGCCGCGGCCCTGCGGACGACGGGGTGCGCGTGTTCCAGCAATCCCGTCAGCGTGGGGATCGCGGGGACCCAGCCCGCGTGGCAGAGCGTACGGATCGCCGTGCGCACCAGGTCCGGCTGGGGGTCGTCCAGCAGGATCGACGTGTGGTGCAGGTGGGTCCGCCGGTCCAGCATGACCCGCGAGGTGCGGTGGGCGTGCAGGCGGACCTTGGGCCTGGGGTGACGCAGCAACTCGCCGATCAGGTCCCGCAGGCCCGGGTCCTGATCGGCGTCCGGGCCGGTGTGTCCCTCGGACAGTCGCGTGAGTGCTCGGCGTATCCGCACCGGGTCGCCGGTACGGGCCAGGTCCAACAGCTCCTGCCGGGAACGGGGTTGTGAGGCCCCTGTCGACGCGGCCGGGCCACGGTCGCGGAGCGCTGCCAGCGCGGCGGCGTCCTGGTCCACGGCGTCCGGCCGGCGCAGCGGACCTTCCACGAGGAGCAGGCTGTCCACGAGGCCGTCACGTCCTTCGGCGCGCAGCCGGCGGCAGGTCTCCGTGAGCGCGGGGGTGCGCAGCAGGGGACGCCCGCGCAGCAGGTCGAGGAACCCCCAGGCACCGGCGCCGAGGCGGTCGCCGAGGCGCTGCGCCAGTACGTCGGCGGGGACCCGGTGCAGTGCCTGCCCGACGGCGGCCCTGTCGGACGCCGGGTCGTGCTCCCACCATTCCAGCAGCAGCGGGACCAGCGGTTCCAGATCCCACGGGTCGAGTTCGCCCGCCGCGAGGGCGACCCTGTCGTGCAGGATGTCGTCCCCGCGCAGTTCCCTCTCGTCGATGGCGCTCAGGGCGCGGGCCAGGCCCGCACCGACGGGTACGTCGACGCCGCCCCGCAGGAATGCCCGGAGTACGGGAAGCCCCGACTCGGGCTCGGGCCATTCCAGGAGTGCGAGGGCCGCGGTGTGCCGGCGGTCCTCGGCGGGTGCCCGCAGCATGGCCAGCAGGCGGTCCCGCAGTGCGGTCGATCGGGGCTGGTCGAGGTCGTCGATGCGCACGGTCCTCGGTCGCGGCGCCGGCGTCCGGGCGGCTTCGGCGAGGGTCCAGGGTGGTGTGTCGAGGGGCTGGATGTCCGTCATCCAGTCGATGAGGGCGGCGCGGACCTCGGTACCGGTCGAGGGGTACGCGTCGATCAGCGCGGTCAGGCGGTCCCGGGAGGCGAGGACGGTGCCGTCGTACGGCCGGTCAGGCCGGTCAGGCCGGTCAGGCAGGTCAGGCCGGTCAGGCAGGTCGCGTCGGCGGAATTCCTTCAGGGCGTCCGGTGTGCGCACCGCGGTGTCCAGCGCGGCCCGCCACTCCTCGGCCTCGGCCGACGCGGTGGATGGCGCGCTGGTCGACGCGGTCGATGGCGTGGTGGCCTCAGGGGCCCGCGGCGCGACGAAGGCGGCCCGCAGTGCGGCGGTCTCGGCCTGCCAGGGACTCGTGGCCGGCCGGGCCGAGGCCAGTGCCCGGTCGAGGTCGGCGCGGACCAGTACCGCGCCGAGGCTGCGGAGCAGCGTCAGTGCGGACGGGCTGTCCGAGGGGGCGCTGGGCAGTGCGCGTACCGCCGCGGCGACGGCCTGCTTCTCGACCTCGGGAAGGCTCGGCGCGACCGCTTCGAGTACCGCCATGAGCCCGTACCGGTCTTCCGCGGAGGCCTCGGCGAGCCCGTCGAGCAGGACCCCGGTGCACCGGGCGAAGGCCGTCAGTTCCTCGGGCGTCCACGGTGCGGGGCAGATCCGGAGCGTGAGCCGCAGCACGCGGGCTCGTCCGGCGGGTTGTTCGGTGGCGGCCAGGCGCAGCCAGTCCGGCAGCATGGGCCGGAGCTCCCGCAGCCGGGTGGGATGCGGCAGTTCGTGCCGTGCGGCCAGGCGTAGGGCGACCGGCGCGTGCCAGCCCCGCGTCTCCAGCGAGTCGACGTCGAGGCCCGCTCCGGTGTCCACCGCCGACCGCGGTACGGCGGGTGTGGTGATCCCGTGCCGGGCCATGGCCGCCGACAGGTCCTCGGCCGTCCCGGAAGCGAGGCCGACCCGACCGGTCGCCACCAGCGCGAGCAGGGTCGGCGCGACCCGGGAGGCCTGGTCGTCCAGGGCGAGGACCGAGCGCACCGAGAGCGTGCCGTCGAGGCCTTCCAGCAGCAGTGCGCGGGCGCGGCCGTCGTCGGTGTGTTCGGCGGCTGCGAGGACGGTCGCCTGGTAGGCGTCGCCGAGGACGGCCCGCAGCGCTTCGACGAGCGTGCCGCGCAGCCCCGGATTGTCGTGCCGCCCGAGGTGGCGGAGCAGCTCCGGTACCGCCGCGGGGGTGCCCGCGCCGACCAGGACCGCGGCGGCGGTCTTCTTGATGTTCATGTTCGGATGGCCGAGACATGCGGCGATCGCGCGGGAGGCCCAGCGGGCCCGCGCGTGACCGAGGGCGAGCAACGCCTGCCGGACGGTCTGGATGTCCTGGGCGGCCGTCAGCGTGATCAGCGTCGCCGACAGCGCCTGCGCGTCGTCCCCCGCGGCGTCTCGGGCGAGCAGCGCGATCACGTGCTTGCGCACGTGCCGGTCGCGGTGGCGCAGCAGGCGGTGCGCTCGCGCACGGGTGCCCTCGTAGGGGGCTCGGAGCAGGAGTTCGAGCAGGATCGCCTGCTCGCCGTTCGACAGTCCGGGCCGCTCCAGCAGGTCCAGCGCCATGGTCGCGACGAGAGCATGCCCGGCCTCCTGGGCGCTCCGCGCGTCGAGCAGGCAGGACGGCCTGATCCGGCCCCGCTCGTGGAGCCGGCAGCCCAGGCCGTGTACGGCGTCCAGGATCTCCTGAGGCACCACGGGCTCGCCGGCCGGCTGTCCGCCGTCGGGCCGCGGGGCGGCTCCGCCCTCCTCCCGGGGCGCCGCCAGCTCGGCGACGACGCGCAGCAGCAGGTCCGCGATGACCGGCAGCGTGCCGGCGCCGCCGTGGGCGGCCAGTCTGCACAGGGCCGCCACCGGCTGGTCCGGGTCCAGATGGGAACTCAGCAGGGCCAGTTCCCGCTCGTCCGGCCCACCGAGGTCCGTCGCGATGCGCGCCGGCAGATCGGCGGGATCGAGGCGCACGAGGAGGCCGCGCCGCTGCGACGGATCGTCGGTCAGATGCCACAGCACCTCGAGGGCCCGGCCGCGCACCGCGCGGAGGTGCGGCGCGATCTCTCCCTGCTCCTGCTCCGCGGCGAGACCGAGCCCTTCCCTCAGCGCCGTCCTCGTCCGGTGCCCGCCGATGGCCTCCAGAGCGTCCAGGGCGGCCGCAGGCGCCGATGGCAGGAGGGCGATCACCGCGTCTTCGGCGTCCGCGTGGCGCACCGCGCGGATCGCGTCGAGGAACGGCCCCGGTACCCGAGCCGCGGGAAGGACCCTGGTGATCGCGGCCCCGATCGGAAGCTCTCCCGCCCCCTGTCCGGCCAGGGCGACGAGCAGCGCGAGCCGACGCGGCCAGCTCGGATCGTCGGCGGGCGCGTCCACCAGGACGCGGAGCATCTCCTGCCGGCAGGTGAACAGGATCGTCGCGACCTCGTGGGGTGCGATCGTGTGGTCGGCCAGCGCCACGCCGATGAGGTACGGGACGTGCGCACCGTCCGGGAAGTGTCCGCGCCGGTGGAGCGCGCGCAGGCAGGTCACCACCGGACCGCCGAACAGCAGCGGATCGCGCGCGGCGACGGCCGTCAACGCGCCGATGTCCCCACGGTCGGCCAGCTCACCGAGCAGTTCCATCGCGCGCCGGCGAAGACCCGGCGGCAGGTCCGGATCGTCGATGACCTGCCGCAGCAGCCCGCGGTGTCCGTGGTGGGCCGCGGCCGTGAGTGCGGCACTGGCAGCCTCGGGCCGTGTGGCCACCGACCCCGCGGCGAGGAAGGGCGCCAGCCGTCCCGAGGGGAGGGGATCCAACGCCGCCCAGGGCTCGGCGAGTTCCTCCAGGGCGGCGGTGACGACGTCCGCGCTGTCGGCGCCGAGCAGGCCGATCACGTGTGCGCGGACCAGTACGGGAGCCAGCAGGCCGGCGTGCAGCCCCTGCCGGGCCAGCCGCAGCGCATCGGCCTGGAGCACGGGGTCGCCGCTGCCCGCCAGCTCCTTCACGAGGTGCTCGGGCCGGTGCGCGGAGCCGGCGGTCGTTTCCCGCACGGCCTGGTACAGCAGTTCACCGGGAGGCTCGTGACGGAGCACTGCCGGATCGTTCAGGAGCTCGGCGCGCAGCCAGGCGATCCGTACCCGTACCGGCAGAGCGGCCGTACGCCACGACGGGCGGCGGGACTCCCGGAGGTACGGCCCCAGTCGTTCGTGGAGCCGCGCCAGGACGAGTGCCTCCTCCGGGGTCCCCGCCACCGATACGGGCAGCAGCCCGGCGAGTTCGGCCATCTCCTGCTCGTCGCCCGTCCGGCCCGAGGTGACGCGCTCGGCCAGGAGGACCAGCCCCAGGTACCGCACGCGGGAATCCTCGTGCCGGATGAGGACCCCGAAGACGGCCGGCGGGCACAGCTGCGCGTCGAGATGGCCGGCCAGCCGGCCGACGTCGGCCCGGCGCACCGCGTCGAGGAAGAACGTGTCCACCGGCGCCGTCATTGTCCTCGTCATCGTCACCGTCGGACTCTAACCGGGACGTTCCGGGCTCCGGCAAATGGATTTCGCGCGCTGACGACCAGGTCGGAGGGGACGGCGACCTGAGCTTGCCGAGGGTTTCGTACAGGTAGCCGGCGTCGCCCGGGGTGATCGGCTTGCCCGCGCACGTCGACCCGGCGGCCGGCATGACGGACGGGTAACCCATCAACAGGACACGGGCGTCGGGTGCCTTGGTGTGAACCCGCTGCAGCGCCTCGGCGAGCTGCGGTGCGGTGGCGGCGATCCGGCCGGCCAGGTCGTCGCTGCCGTACTTCCAGGTCCCCGTGGACCAGTCCTTCGGGAGGCACGGGAGGTACCGGAGGTGCGGGAGGTGCGGGAGGTACCGGAGGTGCGGGAGGTACCGGAGGTGCGGGTCTTCCTTGCGGGGTGCAGCACAGTTGCTCCTGAGGGTGAGGGTGAGCGGGTGAGGGCCGCCGTGGCAGGGGTTTGCGACCCGTGCCACGGGCGGGGGTACGTGGGGGTGCGGCGGATGGCGCCGACTTCCTTCAACGCCTGCTTCAGACAGGCGGGATGCGCTGGATCAACCGCCGACTACGGGCAGTACCAACCTGCAGAGGTGCTTCGCATGCGACGGGTCGAGGGTGTTGAGGGGCCCGGACTGCGCCGTCGGCCCGATCTTGACAAGTCTTCATGGGCATGACACCAGTGGATGCCGCACCACTCCCACTCCCACCAGCGGCACCCCACCCCGAAGGGGGCGATCAGCGCATGCCCAGCCCTGAGAGCACGGAACACGACTACGACGTGGTCATCAGCGGGGCCGGCCTCGCCGGCAGTGCCCTGGCGATCCTGCTCGCCCGGCGCGGGATCCGCGTCGCACTGCTGGAACGCCGCTCGGACCCCGAGGCGTACAAGGTGCTGTGCACCCACTCCATCACCGCCAACGCCCACCCGGTGCTGGACGAGCTCGGTCTCGTACCCGCCCTGGAGAAGGCCGGAGCACTGCGCAACACGGCGCGCTGGTACACCCGTTGGGGATGGATCGAGCCGAAGCCGGAGCCGGGCGGACCCGAGTTGCCGTACGGGTACAACGTCCGGCGCAGCACCCTCGACCCGTTGATCAGGTCCCGTGCGGCCCAGACCCCCGGAGTCGACCTGCTGGTCGGCCACCGCGTGACCGGGGTGGTCCGGGAAGCCGGACGGACCGTCGGGGTCCGCGCGTCGGCCCCGCACGGCGAGCGCGAGATCCGGGCCCGTCTGGTCGTCGGCGCCGACGGCAAGGACTCTGCCGTGGCGGAGTTCGCCGGGCTCCGCACCTGGACGTACGAGAACTCGCGGTTCGGCTACCTCGCGCACTACCGCGGCCTTCCGCTGCCCGGCGGGATCGGCCAGACCTGGTTCCTCGAACCCGACATGGCGTACGCCTTCCCGAACGACGACGGGGTGACGGTCATCGCCGTACTCCCGGACAAGGAGCGGCTCCCGGCCTTCCGGGAAGACCTGGAGGGCAGCTTCTCCGCGTTCGTCCGCGCCCTGCCCGAGGCGCCGCCCATCGACTCCGCCGAGCGCGTTTCGAAGATCATCGGCACGATCGACTACCCCCTCCTCATGCGCAAGCCGACCGCACCGGGCATGGCCCTCGTCGGCGACGCCGCCCTCACCGGCGACCCCCTGTGGGGGGTGGGATGCGGGTGGGCCCTGCAGAGCGCGCAGTGGCTGGCCGAGGCGGTCGCCCCGGCATTGTCCGGTAGGGGCAAGCTCGACAAGTCACTCGCCCGGTACGCGCGCAGACACCAGTGGCGGCTTCGCGGCCACCAGCGCCTGGCCGTCGACTTCGCCAAGGCCCGTCCGTTCAATCCCGGGGAGGAGCTGGTGTTCTCCGCGGCGGCCCGCGATGCGTCGATGGCGCGGCACATGCACCTGTTCGCTTCCCGCCTGATCGGTCCGGCGCGCTTCTTGAACCCCCTGGCGCTGGCCAAGGCCATGGTCGTCAACATCAGGCATCGCGAGGCACCCGTACC
Source organism: Streptomyces sp. NPDC059957 (assembly GCF_042730015.1). Classification (NCBI taxonomy): domain Bacteria; kingdom Bacillati; phylum Actinomycetota; class Actinomycetes; order Kitasatosporales; family Streptomycetaceae; genus Streptomyces; species Streptomyces sp. NPDC059957. The sequence continues at coordinate 223,924 of NZ_JBHWMB010000002.1, forward strand.
ACCGGACGGTCCGGAGGCCGGCCACGGCGCGGAGGGCGTCCGGGGGACCGCCTGATCCGGCTCGGCCCGATGCGGCTCGACCCGATAGGGCTCGGCCGGATCAACTCCTGCGGGCCCCGCCCCCGCTGCGGGCCGGCAGGAGGACGCGGACGTCAAGTCCCCCGCCCGCGCGGGGCGTGGCCACGACCTCCCCGTGGTGCGTGGCGGTGATCGCCTGGACCACGGCGAGCCCGAGCCCGAACCCGCTGCCGCGCTCCCGGCCCTGGTGGAACGGCGCGAACAGGGCGGGAACCTCCTCCGGCTGCAGGACGGGGCCGGTGTTGGAGACCTCCAGGAACACCGCGGTGCCCGCGGCTCCGGTCGTGATCACGGCGGTGCCGTCGCGGTGGTTGTGGCGTACCGCGTTGGCCAGCAGGTTGAGCGCGACCTGCCGGAGCAGCGCGGGATCCCCGTCCAGCGGCGCGGGCCCCGCGTCGAGCGTGACCCGGACCCCGGAGCCGTCGGCCTCCTCGGCCAGCTCCCGCGTCGCTGCCCGGGCGGCGTCCGCAAGGTCCGCCGGCCGCAGCGCCAGCGCGGCGGTCTCCGCACGCGCCAGGGTCAGCAGGGCGGCGATCAGCCGCTCGATCCGCACGTTGGCGTCCAGCGCGCGGAGCACCGAGGGGCGCAGGTCGTCCGGCACCCGCCCCCGGGCCAAGGGGATCTCCAGCGCGGTGCGCAGTACGGTCAGCGGGGTGCGCAGCTCGTGCGAGGCGTGCGCGGTGAAACTGCGCTGGGCCGTGAAGCTGCGGTCGAGCCGGTCCAGCATGGCGTCGAAGGTGTCGCCGAGTTCGCGGATCTCGTCGTACGGGCCGTCCAGCGCGAGCCGCTCGTCCAGGCTGCTGCCGGTGCTGATCCGCCGTGCGGCCGCGGTCACCTGGTGGAGCCGGAGCAGGGAGCGGTGGCTCGCCCACCAGGCCAGCAGGGCGGCGAGCGCCGTGAAGACGGTGAGCAGCAGCACGGAACGGGTCAGCAGGTCGCCCAGGATGGCGTTCTGGAAGTGGTCGAAGGCCCGGGCCGGGGTCGTGGGGGCGGCCTCGATGGACCCCGGGGGCACGTCGGTGGACCCCGGGGGCACCTCGACGGGCGCCGCGTCGGGGAGCGACGGCTGTGGAGTTTCCTCGGTCGGTGTGATGAGGTCGCGGTTGGCCTCGATGAGCTGGCGCGAGCTGAGCCAGTTCAGCGCCAGCACCCCGCAGCCGAGTACCGCGAAGACGGCCGTGGTCACCAGGGTCAGCCGGGCGCGCAGCGGCAGGCGGCCGGGGCCGAAGCCGAAGCCGAAGCCGAAGCCGAAGCCGCTCACAGCCGGTATCCGTAACCGGTGTCGTGCACGATCAGCGGCGGATCGCCGATCTTGCGCCGCAGCGCGTGCACGGTGACCCGGACCGCCGTGGTGGCCGGGTCGAGCCCCGTGTCCCACAGCCGCTCCCGCAGTTCCTCGGTGGCGACCGGGGCGCCGTCCGCGGCCAGCAGCAGTTCCAGGACGCCCAGTTCCTTCGGCGTCAGGTGCAGCGGGCGGCCGTCGCGTTCGGCGACCCGGCGCACCGTGTCGAGGCTGATTCCGCGCCGGCTGAGCACGACCTCGGCCCGGCCGGCCGCGGAGCGGCGGCCGAGCGCGCGCAGCCGGGCGACGAGCTCCAGGTAGGAGAAGGGCTTGGTCATGTAGTCGTCGGCGCCCTGCCCGAGGCCGTCGACGAGGTCGGACAGGGTGTCCGCGGCGGTGAGCATCAGGATCCGGGCGGGATGGCCCATCGCGACGAGCGCGCGGCACACGGCGTCGCCGCCCAGTCCGGGCAGGTCCCGGTCCAGGATCACCACGTCGTAGTCGGCCTCGCCGGTCCGCCGCAGCGCCTCCAGGCCGTCGTGGGCGAGGTCGCAGAGCATCCCTTCTTCGCGGAGCCCCTCGGCGAGCATCACGGCCAGTTCCCGCTCGTCCTCGACAATCAGCACCCGCATCGCGTCCCGCTCCGTTCGCCCGTGCCGCCGCTTCCCTGTGGGCCGGCGCCGGGGACCAGCCTGCCCGCAGGCGGGTTAGCCGGTGGTTAGGCGCGCGATCACCGGTGGCTCACCGCGCGGACCGTAGAACTTGGGCGTTCACCGGCAACGCACAGGGAGTGTGGGACATGCGAAGCTCATCCGCCGCGATACGCGAACGGTCCGTACGAGGTCTACGGAGCCTGCGCGCGCTGCCCGCCGCGGCCTCCGCGGCGGCGGTCCTGGCCCTGGCCGGCTGCTCGGCAGGCTCCCCGGCGCCCGAGGTCGCCGGGGCCGACCGCGGGGGCAAGGTCAAGCCGCAGGACGACAACGCGGTCCGCCGGGCCTGGGTGGACTGCATGCACAAGCAGGGGCAGACGAGCGTCGAGCAGGACAAGGACGGCAACATCGGCTTTCCGGCCGCGAGCACGGACACCGGCCTGCCGTCCGGGTACGACGCCGCGAGCCGGCTGTGCGACGAGAAGGTGCCGGGCATCCACCAGGTCCAGCAGGCCGACAACGCCAAGTACGTGGAGATGGCCCGCAAGTGGGTCGAGTGCGCGCGCAAGAACGGCTACTCCGACATGCCGGACCCCGATCCCAAAGAGGGCGTGGTCGTCATCCCGCGCGCCGTGTTCGACGCGTCCAAGTGGGACGCCGCCGCGCGCGCCTGCGATGCGCAGTTCCCGCTGCCCGGCTACCGGATCGGTGAGTGAACGTGACCCGCACGGTGGAGCCCGTGGAACCCCTTGAACCCCTTCGGCCCGAGAAACCCGTGGAGCCGGTGGAGCCGGTGGAAGCCGTAGTGCGCGCGAAGAAGCGCGGCAGGGTCCTCGTCCCGCTGCTGCTCGTCGCCGTGGTGGCCGGGGCCGGGGCCGTCGCCGTCGCCCGCCCGTGGGACCGCGGCGCCGGGGGGCCCGAGCGGGACGGCGTGGAGTACGGCCTCGCCCCGGTGGAACAGGGCTCGCTGTCCAGCAGCATCCAGCTCACGGGCTCGCTCGTGTACGACGCACCCACCCCCGTCCTCCCGGCCGGCAAGGGCACCCTCACGGGGCTCCCGGCCGTCGGCGCCGTCGTCAAGGCCGGACAGAAGCTCTTCGAGGTGGACGGACAGCCGGTGGTGCTGATGGCCGGCGACCGCCCGATGTGGCGCGATCTGGGCCCTGGTGTTCCCGCCGGCCCCGACGTGGAACAGCTCGAGCGCAACCTGCTCCGGCTGGGCCACGCCAAGGGACTCGGTCTGACCGCCGACCAGAAGTTCACCCCGGACACCGCAACTGCCGTGAAGCGCTGGCAGAAGTCCCTGGGCCTGAAGGAGACCGGCACGGTCCCCCTCGGCGGCATCACCATGCTGCCGCAGGCATCCGTACGCGTGCAGCAGGTCGGCGCGCAGCTCGGCGCGGCCCTGGGCGGTTCCCCGGTCATGACCGTCACCCGCGAGGACCTCGTGGTCACCGCGCGGCCGGCCGAGAACCAGCTCTCCCGGTTCAAGCCGGACGGGCGGGTCCGGGTCAAGCTGGCCGACGGCTCCGCCGTCGAGGGCCGCATCCGTTCGCTGATCCGAGGCTCCGGCTCCGGCGGGGAGGACGGGTCCGGCGGCGGCTCCGGCGAGGGCCAGAGCCAGGGCGGAGCCAAGACCACCGTGACGGTCGTGCTCGACGCCCAGGAACAGGCGCAGCGGGCGGGGCAGTCCGCGGTCACCGTCACCGTGGTGGGCGACACCGCCGAGCACGCGCTCATCGTTCCGGTCACCGCGTTGCTCGCCCTGGACGGCGGCGGCTACGGCATACGGGTCTCCGACGGCCCCACCCCCCGGCTGGTCAGAGTCCAGCTGGGCCTGATCGCCGACGCCAAGGCGCAGATCACCGGCGACGTACGGCCCGGCGCGCAGGTGGTGATCCCCAAGTGACGGCTCCCCCGGCGGCGAAAGCCGCCCCCGTCCTGGAGTTGTCCGCCGTCGTCAAGGAGTATCCGGGCGCACCCGGCGCGCCCCCGCTGCGCATCCTGCACGGCATCGGCCTCACCGTCGAAGCCGGCGAACTCCTCGCCGTCGTCGGGCCGTCCGGCTCCGGAAAGTCCACCCTCCTCGCGCTGCTCGGCTCGCTCGACCGCGCCACATCGGGCCGGCTCCGCTTCGAGGGCCGCGATCTTGCCGGTCTGTCCGACCGGGAGCTGGCAGCGCTGCGGGCGCACCGGATCGGTTTCGTGTTCCAGCAGTTCTTCCTGCTGTCCGGACTCACCACCGTCGAGAACGTCGCGACCGGGTTGCTGTACGCCGGGGCGCCGGTCTCCGAGCGGCGCGCCCGGGCCGTCGAGGCATTGCGCTCCGTGGGTCTCGGGCACCGGCTGGACCACCGTCCCGACCAGCTCTCCGGCGGCGAGAAGCAGCGCGTGGCGATCGCCCGCGCGCTGATCGGCCGCCCGGCGCTGCTGCTCGCCGACGAGCCCACCGGAGCACTGGACAGCGTTTCCGGCGCCTCCGTGGTCGAGCTGCTGCGCACCCTGAACGCGGACGGCACCACGGTGGTGGTCATCACCCACGACCGTGCGCTGGCCTCCTCGTTCCCCCGGCGGGTCGGCATCCAGGACGGCCGCATCGAGTTCGACGAACGCCTCCCGGAGCCTGCGGGAGCCAACCGATGGAGGGCCGGCCGATGAGGGCACCTCGTACCCGGCTGCGCCCCATTGACCTGCTGCGCCTGGGCATGATCGGGCCGCGTACGCGCGCCCTGCGTACCGCACTGTCCGCGCTCGGCATCTCGCTGGGCATCGCCGCCGTGGTCGCGGTCACCGGCATCTCGAACTCCAACCAGCAGCACCTGCTGGCACGGCTGGACCAGCTCGGCTCCAACCTGATCACCGTGGCCCCCGGCAAGGGTCCCGACCAGCAGCCGGTGCCGCTCCCGCTCACCGCGGAGAAGATGCTCTCCGCCATCGCACCCGTGCAGCGGACCACCGCCACCGGGGCCACCAAGGCCCAGGTGTACCGCAACGACCTGGTACCGGCGCAGCAGACCGGCAGCCTGACCGTACTGGCCGCGCGCCTCAACCTGCTGGAGGTGCTGCGCGCCGAACTGCGCAGCGGCCGGTGGCTGGACGCAGCGAGCGAGAACCTCCCGGTGACCGTCCTCGGCGGCCAGGCCGCTCAGCGCCTCGGCGTCACCGGACCGGGCGAGCGGGTGTGGCTGGGCGGGCAGTGGTACCAGGTGCTCGGCATCCTCGCCCCGAACGAACTCGCCCCGGAACTGGGCACCGCGGCCCTGGTCGGCTGGCCCCGGGCGGTCGCCGACCTGGGGGCCGACGGGAGCGCCGCGACCGTCTACCTGCGGTCGTACTCCGAACGCGTGCCCCAGGTCCAGTCGGTGGCCGCGGCCAGTGCGAACCCCGGCAGCCCGACCATGGTCGCGGTCAGCCGGCCCTCCGACCTCCTCCTGGCCCGCACCGAGACGGAGAACAGCCTCACCGCACTCGTACTCGTCCTGGCAGGCGTGGCGTTGCTGGTGGGCGGCGTCGGAATCGCCAACACCATGGTCGTCGGCGTGATGGAACGCCGCGGCGAGATCGGGCTGCGCCGCGCCCTGGGTGCCCGGGGCGGCCAGATCTCGGCGCAGTTCCTGCTGGAGGCCGTGCTGATGGGCTTCATCGGCGGGATGGGCGGACTGGTCCTCGGCGGCCTCACCGTGTACGGCTACGCGCTGGTCCAGGGCTGGCCGGCGGCCATCCCGCTCCACACCCTGGTCGCCGGCCCCTCGGTCTCGGTGGTGGTGGCCGCTCTCGCCGGGCTCTATCCGGCGCTGCGGGCCGCCCGGGCCTCCCCGACGGACGCCCTGCGCTCGGCGTGACGCCCGCGGTTCCGCGCGGGCCGGGGGCGCCTTCGCGGTACAAGTGCGCAGGTCCGGGATAGGGTGCCGCCGACGGATGTACTCGGTGGGGTGGGGCGGGACATGACACTGCGGGACGGGGATCCGCGCGCGATCGGCGGGTATGTCCTGATCGCCCGGCTGGGTTCCGGCGGGATGGGGACGGTGTACTCGGGGCGGGCCGCTTCCGGGCGGCTCGTCGCGGTGAAGCTGGTGCACCAGCAGTTCGCGGACGACCCGGAGTTCCGGACCCGGTTCCGGCAGGAGGTGGCGGCCGCCCGGCGGGTGAGCGGTGCCTTCACCGCCGCGGTCGTGGACGCCGACCCGGACGCGGAACGGCCCTGGATGGCCACCCAGCTGGTGCCGGGGTGGACCCTGGGCGCGCGGGTGAAGGCGGACGGGCCGCTGCGCGGGAGCGCGCTGCGCGTGCTCGCGCTGGGACTGGTGGAGGCGCTGCGCGAGCTGCACACCACCGGGGTGATCCACCGCGACCTGAAGCCCGACAACGTCATGCTGACGGACGACGGGCCGCGGGTCATCGACTTCGGGATCTCCCGGGCGGCGGGCCAGCAGACGCTGACCTCGACCGGCCAGATCCTGGGGACTCCGCCGTACATGTCACCGGAGCAGTTGTCGGCCCCGGCGCGGGTGCGGGCCTCCTCGGACGTGTTCTCACTGGGGTCGGTACTGGCGTTCGCGACGACCGGGCGGGGGCCCTTCGACGCGGAGTCCCACTACATGACGGCCTACCGCGTGGTCTCGGAGGCACCGGACATCGCGGGGCTGGCCGATTCGCTACGGGCCGTGGTCGGGGCCTGCCTGGCCAAGGAGGCGGCCGCCCGGCCGGGACCGGACGAGCTGTTGGCCGCGCTGGCCCGGATCCCGGCGGCCGACTGGGAGAACCCGCTCCGCGAGGACGGGGATCCGGTTGGGGAGGACCGTAAACCCCTCGGAGCCGGGACCTGGACCGGCTCGCGGGCCGGCGATGAAGCGGAGCCGGGGGCGAGTGCCGACAGGGACGGCGCCGACGCCGGCGCTGACGCACGTACAGACACAGACACAGATGCAGACGCAGACGCAGACGGCACCGGAGGCCCTGCGGGGCCGACCGCCGCGTCCCGGGAGGGGACCGGGGACACCGGCGGGCCGCTCACCCGGCCGTCGGGGCCCCCGACCGGCCCCGCCGGAGACCCGGCGGCCCTGCGGCCCCGGCGGATGTCCGGACCGCGCCGACGCGCCCTGCTCACCGGGGTACTCGTGGCTTCGCTGCTGGTCGGCGGCGGGTACTACTTCGGATTCGCCCCGCGGGACGGCGGCGCGCGGGACGACGCCAAGGCCCCCGCGTCGTCCGCCGGGCCCTCCGTGACCCCCGGCCCCTCCGGCGCCGCCACGCGTACGCCCTCCCGGCCGACGGTCACCGGAACCCTCGCCCCGTACCTGGCCACCGACGGCGGCAGCCCGGGCGGCAGCCGCGCCTACGCGGACTCCCCCGCCCGGCGCCCCGCCGGGTGGCGGGCCTGGGACGGCGGTTCGGACATGGGGGCCTGCGTGTACGCGGACTCCTCGCTGGTGTGCACCGACAGGGGCTCTTCGGGCGACGGCCTCAGCCGCTTCGACGCGGCGACCGGCGAGACGCTGTGGGGACAGCTGCTGGAAGACGTCGTGGACGGGCAGGCCCCGCTGGTGGTCCCCGGGACGGCCACCGGAACCCACACGGTGATCGTGCCCGGCAGCAAGGGGTTCACCGCGCTGGACCTCGACGAGGGCATCCCCCGCTGGAAGTTCCCCACCAAGGAGAAGCTGAAGCGGGCGGTGCTGGACGCGGCCGGCAGCCGGGTGTTCGCGGTCTCCGCGTCCGGCACGGTCACCGCCCTGGAGACCCGGTACGGCAAGCTCCTGTGGCAGCAGGAGGTCTCCGGATCCGAGGACGGCTACCCGGCGCTGCGGGTCGACGGGGACCGGGTGTACGTACAAGGACGCACCCAGAAGGCCGACATGGGGTTCCAGACCTTCGTGACCGCCCTCGACGGGGCCACGGGCAAGAAGCTCCCGTTCGGGACCCCCCAGGACGGCACCCGCTTCGCGATGCCCGGGACCTGCGAGACCCGCGGACTGACGCTGGCCAGGGATTTGTACGAGGCGACCGTGTTCCTGTGCAGCAAGGAGAACGGGGCGGGCGTGCTGCGCGGCGAGCCGGCTCATCTGCGGAGCGCGGACCTCCCGTACGCCGGAACGACCCTGTCCGGGCCTGCCGCGGCCGGGGACAAGGTCTACCTGATGGCGACCGCCGCGGGCGGCGAACCGGGCTTCATGGAACTCAACCAGGAGTCCGGCGGCGCCGTTTGGCGGATCCCGCTGGCGAAGGAGTGCACCGACCCGGAACGCCCGGAGGCCGCGAACGCGGTGGTGGTGACCGACGGGCTGGCGTACGTACGGTGCCGCACCTCGGGCGTGGTCATCGACCTGGCCTCCCGCAAGCAGACGGCCCGGTTCACCGTCCCGGGCGGCGTCCGCCCCGGGACGGACGGCCCGTCCGGCTTCCTGGTGGTGGGCGGCATCGTCTTCACCCCGACCGCCAAGGGCTGGTCCTCCATCGAACCCACCCCGGTCTAGGGCCTGTTCTGCGCAGGGCACCGGAGCCGTCCACTGTCAGCGGCCCCGCTCCCCGCTCCCCGCTCCCGGGACGACCTAGCCGATGCCGGGGATCTGGCGGTCCCTGAACGCCCTCCGGACCGCGTCCGCGGCGGCCGGCCCGTACATGCTGCGGGCGGTGGCGATCGTGGCGAGCGCCGCGTCCCGGAAGCTGGTGTCGGGTGCGAAGTCGAACTGTGCGTTGACGATGATGCGGTCGGCCGTCCTCGCGCCCAGGGCCCCGCGGATGTCGAGGAGGGCACGGGACCAGATCTCGCCGTCCGCGTGCACCTCGCCGGTGCGGTCCGCGTAGACCTTGTTCCCGTCGATGCGGCGCAGGCAGTGCGGGGCCGCGCTGTAGCCGACCGAATCCCAGTCGGCCACGCACGCGGGGTCCGTCCCGCGCGGCCAGCCGCGGGCAGCGGCGGCGTGGTCGCCGACCGAGACGGCCAGGTAGTCGCCGAAGGCCTCGCCTATCGCCCCGGCCTCCGGGGAGGTGCCGAAGCCGGGGACCTGCGCGTGGTGCACCGCGTGCCCGTACTCGTGGACGATGACCTCCGCGTCCTCGGCGTCGTCGACGCCGCCCTTGCCGAAGCGGATCTCGGGCTTCTTGTCGGTGAAGAAGGAGTTGTCGGCGCCCCACTGGTTGATGCGGACGGGCTGGGCGCGGTCGTTGACCCCGGCCAGTTCGCTGCCGAAGCCGAGGCCTTGCAGGTACTCCTGCGCCTCGTTGATCCAGAAGTAGGCCATGACCTGCTCGAACTGGTCGTCGGCGCGGGTGTAGCGGCCGGCGTCCCGGACGGCCGCGGGTGCGCCGGTCTCCGACCGGATGTACGCCCACCGGCCGGAAAGGCCCCCGCTGCCGTCCAGGTTGCGGAGCGCCACCGAGGCGTAGGCGGAGTCGGGTACGGCGCCGGCCGAGTCCTTGGCGTCGACGAGCGTCTGGTCACCGGTGGACTGGACGGGGTTCACCATGAAGACGCGGCCCTGGGGCAGGCCGGGCGCGGGCGCCGAGGCCTCGGCCGCGGCCGGTACGGCCAGGCCCAGCAGGGTCAGGGACGCGATCACGGCAGCGGTACGGCCGCGGGAGGTACGGCGGGGCATGGACATCCTCCTGTGAGGGACGCGTGGTGCCGGAAGAACGTGCGCGGTGAGGTGCGGACGCGATCTTTGCTCAACATCCCCGCGTTTGACCAGCCCCGGGGCGAAGCAACTGAGCTGCGGGGTCTCCGCGCGACGACGGCCGGGGCAACGGCCGGTACGACAGCCGGGGCGGCGGCCGGTACGACAGCCGGGGCGGCGGCCGGGGCGAAGGCCGGGCGACGGCCCGGCCGTCGGTCGGGGTGAGCCCTCGGGCCCGGGTGGCGCATGATGTCCCGCGTGCACAGTGCGGAGGAGTTCGGCGGAGCCGACGGCGGAGCGGGCATACCGGGGACCCGGGATGCCCCGTGGACCCGGGGCGCACCGGGAGACATGACGGACGCAGTCCGGGCGGCGCAGCAGGGGGACGAGGCGGCCTTCCAGGCGCTGTTCCGCGCGGTGCAGCCCGTACTCCTGCGCTACCTGACCGTCCTGGTCGGCGAGGACGCGGAGGACGTGGCTTCCGAGTCCTGGCTCCAGATATCCCGGGACCTCGGCTCGTTCACCGGGGACTTCGACGGGTTCCGCGGCTGGGTGTCGACGATCGGCCGCAACCGGGCCATGGACCTGTTGCGGCGGCGTCGGCGCAGGCCGGCCGTGAGCGTACCGGTCGAGTACCTGCACGACCGGCCGGCCGCGGAGGACACCGAGGGGGCCGCGCTGACCACGATGGGGACCGGTGCGGCGCTCGCCCTGATCTCCCTCCTGCCCCGCGATCAGGCCGAGGCCGTGCTCCTGCGGGTGGTCATGGACCTGGACGCGGCCGGCGCCGCGCGGGTGCTGGGGAAACGGGCCGGGGCGGTACGCATGGCATCGCACCGCGGGCTGCGCAAGCTCGCCAAGCTCCTCGAACAGCAGGGGGCCGGGGTCGCGGGAGTCGCTGAGGTCACGGGAGCCGTGGAGGTCGCCGGAGCCGCGGAGGTCACGGCAGTCGACGGAGTCGACGGAGTCGACGGAGTCGCGAAGAGCGGGGACATACCGGGTGAACCGGTCGATCCGGGGCTGTCCGAAAGAACTTCTGCCCCAGGAGTGACACCGACTACGGCTCCGACGCTGAAGGGCACGAAATGAGCACCCACCGATCCCGCCGGATCGACCGCGCCACGGCCGAGCAGTTGCTCGCCGGCGCCCGGCCGCAGCCCTCGGGCACGCAGGGTGCGTCCGAAACATTCGAGTTGGCGGATTTGCCCGGCGCCTCGGACCGTCACGAGGCCCTCGCGGACCTGCTCTCCGCCGCCGCCGCTCCGGCGGGGAGGAGCGAACTGTCCGGCGAGCCGCAAGCCCTCGCCATGTTCCGGGCCGCCCGCCTCGCCCCCTCGGCCGTCTCCGTACCCGTCTCCCTACCCGTCTCCGTAGCCGTTCCCGTCCCGGCCTCCCCGGGGCGGTCGTTGCTCACCCCGGCGACGCTCCTCGGCGCGAAGGTCGCAGTCGCCGTACTGGCGGCCGCCCTCGGCGGTGTGGCCGTCGCGGCCGGCACCGGCAACCTCCCCACCGTCCTCGGCGGCGCCCCCCGGCACGACCGCCCGGCCGCCTCCCCCACGCCCGGCACCCTGGTCGCGGCCGCGCCGCCCCCCGCGGCGTCCGGCCGCTCGTCCGCGGCGGTCCCCGCCGACCTGGCCGAGCTGTGCCGGGCCTTCACCCGCGCCCCTGGCCCCCGCCCCGAAGAGGTCCTGGACGAGCAGCGGTTCGCCCCGCTGGTCGCCGCGGCGGGCGGCCGGTCCGGCGTTCCGGACTACTGCGCTCCCGTCCGGAGCGGCGAGCCGGAACCGAGCGGCTCCGCCCCGGCCGCCACACCGACGCGCGACCCGCGGGGCGGCAAGCCCACGCATCCCGGCAAGCCCGATCCGAGCCGGCGTCCCGTCACCCCGGGGCCGAGCGCGGGAGAGCACCGACCCGGCACCCGTCCGCCGGGCCACCCTGGCACCGTCCCGTCCCCGCCCCGCCGGGGCGTCCCGACCGGACGCCCCCCAGGAGCGAACCCCTGACCCCGGACGGAATACCGGTCCGGCGGAGTGCGGGGCGTCCCCCGCGTCCGTAAGCACCCCCGCCCGGTCCCGTCCACCACCTGTAGAGGCTGTCCACCGATGCACCGACCCCCGGGTTCCACGGCAGAACCGGAACCGTATCCGCACGCCGCGTACGCGCCCGTGCCCACTGCCGCGCCCTGGCCGGCACCGGCCCCGTCCTCCGAAGCCGCCACTCCCTGGCTCGCGCCCTGGTCGGGATGAGCGCGGCCGGTCACCGTCGGCGTACGGCCGTACGCTCCCGGACCGGGCCGGGAACAGGTGCTCGGTTTGGCGGGTGCGGGGAATCTCAATACGATCCGGCGATGATCACTAGAAGATGGGCGAGGGCCAGTGCGTGCGGCCTGTTCGTCGCCCTCGCTGCCGGGTTGTTCCCGTCAGGTGCCGCCGCCGGTGAACCGGTGGCGAAGGAAGCTCCCAAGGTCGAGTTGGTGCTGGACGTCAGCGGCTCGATGCGCGCGCGGGACATCGACGGGCAGACCCGGATGTCCGCCGCGAAACAGGCGTTCAACGAGGTACTGGACGCCGTGCCCGACGAAGTGCAGCTGGGCATACGGACCCTGGGCGCCAACTACCCCGGCCCCGACAAGAACCTCGGCTGCAAGGACACCAAGCAGCTCTACCCGGTGGGCCCCCTGGACCGTACCGAGGCCAAGACCGCGGTGGCCACACTGGCCCCCACCGGGTGGACTCCCATCGGACCGGCGCTGTTGGGGGCGGCCGAGGACCTGAAGGGCGGCGACGCCACCCGGCGGATCGTGCTCATCACCGACGGCGAGGACACCTGCGCCCCGCTCGACCCCTGCGAAGTGGCACGGGACATCGCGGCCAAGGGGATCCACCTGGTCATCGACACGCTCGGGCTCGTCCCCGACGCCAAGACCCGCGACCAGCTGATCTGCATCGCCGAAGCCACCGGCGGCACTTACACCTCCGTGCAGCACACAGCCGAACTCTCAGGCAGAGTGCGGCAGTTGGTGGGCCGGGCGGCCACGCCGGTGGTCAATCCGGTGGCCACCGACGGCGCCGAGCAGTGCGCCGGAGCACCGGAGTTGAAGCCCGGTCTCTACAGCGACCGCGAGAGCTTCGCGCAGCACCGCTGGTACCGGGTCTCCGTGGCACCGGGCCAGGAACTGCGGGCCTCGGTCAGCATCGGGGCCGACCGCGCCGTGAACAACGACTACGGCGTGCTGCTGCGCGCCACGACGCAGAGCGGCCGGGAGATCGTACGCGGCCAGGAGGCCGGTGACGGTCGGACCGACCTGATCTCGTCCGGGCTGCGCTATCCCAAGGCCGGGAGCGCCGACGACGAGGAGCCGGCCGAGACCGTGTGCCTCCAGGTCAGCAACTCCTTCTCTGCGCCCGCCTCGGTCAAGACGACCCCGGGCATGCCGGTCGAGCTGACCATCGACGTGGTGGACGGCCCGGACGGGGCCTCCGACGTGGCCTCGTTCGGCCTCGGGCGCGGCTGGTGGCTGCTCGGCGCACTGGCGCTCACCGGCTTCCTCGCCGGACTGGTGTGGGGCTGGGTCTCCCGCTGGCGTATCGCGGTCTGGAGGACCAACTGATGAGTGCCCTGAGACGTGATCGAAGCGTGCGACGCGCGCTGACCGCCGCCCTCCTCGTCGGCGGCGGCCTGCTCGGGGTGGCGGCCTCGCCGTCGCCGAGCCCGAGCGGCTCCGGGGAGGGTCCGACCGAGGCCGGCACGGCCTTCCGTACCGCCACCCCGCTCCAGTTGGACCAGGAGGCCACGGCCGACGCCTCCACCGGCGACTACCTCTACTGGGTGCTCCCTCTGGACTCGGGCCAGCGCGCCACCGTGCGCGCCTCGGTCACCCTGCCCGCCGCGGCCGGCCGGCACTCCGCCTCCACGTGGCAGCTCGACGTGTACGACGGTCTGCGCCGCCGCCAGCCCTGCATGTACGGCACGCAGACCGGTACGGCCGCCAAGGACGCCGCGACCGTCGACCTCACCTGCACCCTGCGCCCGGTCCGCTCGGGCGCCGACCAGTGGGCCAACGACCCGCTGTCGGGGGCCTATTACGTCCGGCTCACGGTCACCGACCTCGCGCAGGAGGACCTCGGCCAGCCCGTACGGGCCCGCCTGCGGGCCGAGGCCAGGGACGTCGGCGGCGCCTACGCCGCCGACAACGCCCTGGCCGCGCCGCTCGTCCCCGGCGCCGGCACGGCGTCCGGCGTCGCACCGGCCGACGGCTGGTCGGGCACCTGGTGGTCGGACCGCTGGCTCTGGACGGCGGCCGGCGGCCTGCTCGCCGCCCTCGCGGGCATCGGCGGCCACCGCCTGACCCGCGGCGCGGGCCGCCCGGTACGGGTGCCGCCCACCGCCTGATCCCGGCCCGGGTGCGGGGCCGTCGGGCCCCGCACCCGGGAATCCGTGCAGTATCCACACACCGGAGCCGTTGCCTCCCCCCGGAACCCGCCGAGATGATGCGCCACACACGCACACCGGGGGGATGCACATGGACAACGGTGAAACACGGGCCGATCAGTACGACGACGAGTCGGAGGACTACGTCGCCTACTGGCAGGGGCGCGACTACGAACACGCGGCGGAGATAGCCGCGGTCAAACGGCTCATCGGCGGCCGCCGTTACGGGCTCGCCTGCGAAGTGGGCGGCGGGTTCGGCCGGTTGAGCCCGGTCCTCAAGGAGTACGCGGACCGGGTCATGATGTTCGACCCGAGCGCCAAGCACGTGGCCATCGCCGGGCGGCTGCTGGCCGACCGGCCCGGGATCACCGCGCACCACATGCGCCCCGGCCACCTCGCGCTGGACGACGGCTCGGCCGATCTCGTCTCGATGATCCGCGTCATGCACCACCTGCCCGACCCCGGCCCCACGCTGCGCGAGATCGCGCGCGTACTGAAGCCCGGCGGAAGCGCCCTGATCGAGGTGGCCAACTCCGCGCACATGCTGAACAAGCTGCGCTACGCGAAGCGGCTGCGCGGCGTCCCGCGCGGGCCCGTGGACATCCGTTCCGCCGAGAAGGTGGCCGAGGGCAGCATCCCCTTCGTCAACCACCATCCCGACACCGTCGTGCGGCAGTTCGCGGACGCCGGACTGCGGGTCGAGGACAAGCTGTCCGTGTCCAACATGCGCAGCGGCCGGCTCAAGCGCAGCGTCGGCGAGGACCGCCTGCTGGCGGTCGAGCAGCGCATCCAGAGCCCGCTGGCCGCCCTCAACTTCGGGCCCAGCCTGTTCTTCCTGCTCCGGCGGAGCGGGTAGCTCAGGGCTGCGACACGCCGGAACCTCCGTGGGCTCCGCCCAGCGTGAACGTCGCGGCGCCCGACGGCGGCAGGAGCGGCCGCCACGCGGCGGGCAGCCCCGTGCGGTCGGCGAAGGTCGTGTTCATGAACTCCCCGTGATCCGCGAAGTCGGTCGCGGCGAAGGTCACCCGGTCCGCGAAGAGCGTGCCTTTGAAGAACGCCGTCCCGGCGAAGGTGGCGTGGTCGAAGGACGCCCGGGTCTCGAAGCGGGCCTGGTCGAACACCGCGCCGGAGCCGCACACGGTCGATGCGAAGACGGCGGGCCCCTGGAAGGTGGTCCGCTGCCAGGTGCTGTGGCCGTGGAAGACCGCGTGCGCGAGGTCCGCGACCCCCCGCACGCGCATCCGATCCATCAGCGCCTTGTCCCACACCTCGGCCCCGGTCATGTCGAGATCCTGGGCGAACACGGCCTCCGTGAATCCTGCGTCGCCGTTGAAGTCGGCTTTGGCGAACCGTGCTTCGCGGTCGAACACGGCCGCGTCGAAGGTCGCGCCGCGCCGGAAATCGGTCCGCCCGAAGGAGGCGCTCCCCTTGAAGTGGACCGTGTCGAAGCCTGCCCGTCCTTCGAAGACCGCCAAGTCGAAGGAGGCCCCGCCTTCGAACCCACCGCCGGGCGTGGCCCAGTCGCCGGTGAAGCGAGCCCGGTCGAAGAGCGCGGGCCCCACCCTCACCTGTCCCACCCCGGGCTCCCGCAGCGCGAGCAGCAGGTGGCCGAGCAGCTCGTCGCTGAAGGTCGTGCCCCGCAGGTCCACGTCCGAGCCCGGTCGGAGCGCATCGAGGTACTCGGACCGTTCCACCGCCGCCACGTGGGCGAGACAGCGCAGGCGGCCCGGCAGCCGGATGCCGATGCACCCGCCCGGATCCGCCCGCGTGCCGCCGTACCCGCAGCGCGGCCAGCCGACGGCCGGCGCGTGGCTCCTCAGCTCGGCATCGACCAGCGCCCGCCCGACCTCCGCGGCGCCGTCGGAAAGGATCCACCCCTGCGGTTGCCGCTCCGCCCCCGGCCCCCGCTCCAGCCGCTCGACGGCAAGGTTCTCCAGCCCGCCCACGCCGAGCATCGATTCACCCTTCACCAGGATGATCCGCCCCCTGGCGTCGGGCCGGTTCAGCCGCCGCATGAACTCCTCGCCGTAGAGCAGAGCCAAGGCCTCGTCTGCCGCCGGCCCGTGCACCCCGTCCTCGTCGACCGTGAATCCGCCGCGCGCCACGGCCACCCCCAGGGAGATCTCCCATTCACCGGTGCCCCTGGCCAGCCGCGAGAAGGCCCCGGGCAGCGCGGACAGCAACAGCCCCGCCTTCCGCAGGGCTCCCGGATTCGGCGCCGTGAGCAGCAGGGCCCCCTGCTCCATGGTCGGCGTCCCGAGCAAGCCGGTGTCCGCCTTCAGCATCGTGAAGAGATCGAGGCGCTCCGACGCTCCCCCGAAGTCGATCTGCCCCTCGGGCCGGACCGCCAGGCAGATGCCGGAGTCCGCGCCCGTGGCGCGTGCGTGCGCCGCCACCACCGCATGGAATCCGGGCTGCTCCAGCAGCGCCTGCCCGGTGAGGAACACCATCCGGTCCGTCATCACCGTGTGCACGATGCCCGCCAGGAGGCCGTCGCGGGAGACCGGCGAGCCCGCGTAGTGGGTCCAGACCTCGGGCTCGGCGGAGAGCCGGACGAGCTCCCCGTTGCGCTCCCCCTCGTACGGGAGGACCTCGCCGGTCAGTGCCACCGCCTCGCCCTGGTCGGTCGCGCCGTCCACGATCAGGTGCTCCCCCGGGGCCGCGAACCCCTCTGCCCAGGCCGGCTCCGTCCAGCCCGCCGGGTCGATCAGGTCCACGTCGGAAACCAGCAGCAGCACCTGGGGCGCCGCCCCGTCCCCCCAGGCCTGGTGGCAGAGGAACTCCTGCTCCTCGACCCGGACCCATGCGGTGGCGCTCGTCCGCTGGGTCTGCGCCGACTCGCCGACCGTCAGGACCAGCCGGGGCGACAACAGCACGCCCACCGCCTGCGGCTCCCGCGGTGACTCGAAGCGGACCCGCACGACCCGGTCGGCCAGTCCCGACACCGGCCCGGCGGCAAGGGCGAACGGCATGGCATCCGGAGCCAGTTCACGGCGCCCCACGCCCCGGGGCCCGTGGCGGATCGCCGTGAAGTCCCGGCCGGTGCCGCGCTTGTGGGACATGTACTCCCACACGCGCCGCCGCACCAGTTCCCGTACGGCGGCCACGTCGCCGCGCAGCTGTGATCCGAGCAGGGCCTCCCGTACGCCCGGCAGGAACTCGAACTGGGCGGTGTCGGGGTCCTGTTCGCCGTCCCAGGGGGCGAGCAGCCCGCCCAGGGCCACTTCCGCGAGGTGGCCGTGGGCGGACTCCCGCAGCAGGGAGCGGCGTACGAGGGTCATCACGGGCAGGGTGAGCGGTACGGCGGCCAGGTGGTCGGCGAGGCGCTGGGCCGTCGGCGAGGCGCTCGCGCGGAAGCGCTCCACCGCCTCCAGGGGGTCCGGGTGGAACTTCAGGGCCCCGGGTGTCCCGTACGGGGCCTCGCGCGCGGGTTCCGCGTCGAGGCGCAGGCATGCGAGCCGCCGCCAGCGGCCGTCGCCGGACACCACCCGCACCAGCCGGGCCAGGCTCCCGGAGGCGATGCCGACCACCGGGACCACCGCCCCGCCGCCGCGGGCCCGCCGGGCGATCGGGACCCGCTGCCAGGAGCGGGTGGCCGCCGCCGGCCGGTCCGCGCGGACGGCGAAGGGGACCGGCCGGACCGCCCCGCGCGTCCAGAGCCGCTCGGGCAGGACGTTCAGCACGGCCACGGCGTTGTGCGCCGACCACTGCCTGAACACGCCGCGCAGGGGCGCTTCGCGCCACCCGCCGGCGACCGTGTCGGAGAGCACCAGGATCAGCCGCCGGCCCGCCGGGTCGACCAGCTCCAGGGGGTTGCGGGGCGGGCTGTCGCGGTGGTGCGCGACCTTGGGGACGCCGCCGGGACCGGTGCCCGTGAGCCGCCAGGTCCGTACGTCGCGGAAGACCCCGCTGCGGGTGAGGAGCCCGCGCAACTCCTCCACCAGGTCGGACCAGAGCAGCATCGAGTGGTGGGAGTCGACGACCAGGGCCACGTCCAGCCAACGGCTCTCGGCGGGGCGCAGGACCGGGGTGAGCACCATCCGCTCGATGCTTCGCTCGACGGTGAGCTGTTCGTCCAGCTCCTCTCCCGGGCCGCCGATGCCGCGGCGGCCGATCGGGCGCAGGGCGCGCATCAGGGCGAGCGGGTCGTCGAGGGAGGCGGCGCGCGGCAGCCGCACGGCGGTGCCGCGGCGCGCGGGCGGCACGGGCGCGCCGGGGCCGCCAGCTTCGGCCCGGTCCGCGCCGGGGCCCGCGGGGCCGTCGGGTGCGGTCGCGGTCGCGGTCTCAGTCGCCGTCGCGGTCGCGGTCGCGGTCGCGGGGAAGTACTGGACGCCCGGTTCGACGGCGCCGCCGCGCGCCTTGGCGGGTACCTCCGGTCCGTCGGAGGCCGGTTCGGGTCCGGCCGCCGGGTGTGCCCCGGGAGGCTCCGGGCGGAGGGCGGCCGCGTCGACCCGGGTCGCGAGCCACAGGATGTCGGCGATCTCCTCGGCTCCGACCCCGGGGCGCGGGCCGTTGTCCTCGGCGCCCTCGGCCAGGGCGGCGAGGATCTTCTCGATCACGCGGAGGGCCCGGTCAGGTGGTGCATGACGGTGGCGAGGAAGCGGTCGCGATCGCCGGGGGCGGACCAGGCTCCGGCCAGGCGGAGCTGGATGGCGTTGAGGAGCTGGTCGGTGGCGAGGTCGCCGTCCTCGGCGCGTTCCAGGAAGCTCTGGACGAGATCGCGGTACTCGTCGCTGTTCTCGATGTCGACGCCGAGCCGGCCGCGCACGATGCGGGCGAGCTTGTCGGGCCCCGGCGGGTCGAGGTGGAGCCGGACGCAGCGGCGCAGGAAGGCGGGCGGGAAATCGCGTTCGCCGTTGCTGGTGAGGACGACGATGGGGAAGTACCGGCACTGGACGCGGCCTTGGGAGATCCGGACGACCTCCTCCGTGTCGTCGTCGGTGCCGATGGCGACGGTGGGGGCCTCCTTGACGAGCCGGGCGAGTTCGGGAATG
Organism: Streptomyces sp. NPDC059957; assembly: GCF_042730015.1. Classification (NCBI taxonomy): domain Bacteria; kingdom Bacillati; phylum Actinomycetota; class Actinomycetes; order Kitasatosporales; family Streptomycetaceae; genus Streptomyces; species Streptomyces sp. NPDC059957. Next base: position 242,972 of record NZ_JBHWMB010000002.1, read on the forward strand.
ACGAAGCCGCCGTCCTCGAAGACGGTGAGGAGGTCTCCGGGGAGGTCGATGTCGCTCTTGTCGATCTCGTCCACGAGCAGGACGCGGGGGCGGTCCTGGGGCAGGAGGGCCGTGCCGAGGGGCCCGAGGCGCAGGTAGCGGGCGATGGACGGACCGCCGTCGGCCGGGGCGGGAACCGGCCCGCGGGCCGCGGACGGCGCGGCGCCGGGTGTGCGCAACTGCTCCAGCCCAGCCTCCTGGAGCCGGCCGATCGCGTCGTACAGGTACAGGCCGTCGCGCAGGACGGTGCGGCTGGTGACCGGCCAGTGCAGGACCGGCCCCAGGCCGAGGTCGGCTGCGATGCTGGAGGCGAGCGTGGACTTGCCGACGCCCGGCTTGCCGGTGATCAGCAGTGGCCGGCGCAGGTGCAGGGCCGTGTTGACCACGTCCTTCTCCAGCTCGTCGGGTACGTAGCCCTCGCCGCGCCGCCAGGTGCGCTCCCAGGCCGGCCCCTCGCGCCCCGGGGGCGCGTACCCCGGGTCGGGGACGCCCTTGAAATCGCGCCAGGGCGGTGGCGGTCCGGCCTCCAGCCTGGCCCGGCGCTCGGCGGCCTCGCCGGTCCCTTGGTAAAGCCACCAGTCCTTCACCACAGCCTCTGCCTCCATCGTCGGTGTCTCGGGCCGTCTCGCCGCGAGCGGTCATCGGGATCGGTGCGGATGCGAAGTCGGGAGCGGGCACGGGACCCGGGTCCGGGGTGGGGGTCAGGGTCGGCGGCATCGGGAGCGGGTTCAAGCCAGGGACCGGAGGGTGAGGGTGTCGTCGGGATCGTCCCACAGGAGGACCAACCGGTCTCCCCCCGGCGGCTGTCGGCGGTCGCCGCCGGGGGCGCCCGCGTCCGCGACGGCCGCCGCCCGGCGCACCGCGCGCACGCGGGCGGGCAGCGCGAGCACGTCGAGTGCGCCGGGGTCGGGCGGCCACCCGTCCTCGCCGGCCGGCACCAGCAGATCGAGCAGGTCGCCTGCAGCCCCGCCCTGACCGGCGCCCCCGGTGTCCCCGGTGCCTCCCGCCCGGCCCGTCCCGGTGTACGTGGAGCCGCCCGGAGCCGCCTGCGCTGCCCCCGGTCCTCCGGCCCGGCCGGAGCCGGCCCGCGCCGCCCCGGCCCGCGCCGCCCCGGTACGGTCTGTGCCCGCCGGAGCGGGACCCCGGTGCCAGAGGGCCACCGGGACGCCGCCCTCCAGTACCGCCTCCACCACCGCCGCCGTCCGCGCCCCGGCCCGGGTGTGCGCCACTACGCACGCGGGCGCCGGTCCCGCGCCCAGTTCCATGCCGAGCCCGTCGCCCGCGTCCGCGTCGGCCACCACCCGGACCGCTTGCGGGTGCCGGCCGCCCTGGGCCCACAGCCAACGCCATTTGCCGCGCCATTCGGCGCCGGTGTACTCCCGCTCCTGCGGACAGCGCACCACCACCTGGTACAGCACCCCGAGGGGCCGGGTCCGCCTGCCCGGGCCGCGCGGGACCGGCCACTGGTCGAAGTCCAGGTCGAGCAGCTCGTACGGCACGTGGAACTCGATCCGCTCCACCGCGCCGGAGAGCCGCCACGCCTCCGCCTCGGCTCCCGACACCCGCGAGGCCGCCACGAGTTGCCGTACGAGTGCGTCCCGTACCGCCTCCAGCCGCACCGGCTCCCCCTCCGATTCCCAGATGTGCTCGGTCGCCTCCCGGCGCAGCCACATCCGGGCGAGGAACCCGTCCTCCCCGCCCGGCGGCGTCTCCAACCGCACGTGCAGGGCCGTCCTGCGCGGGGGCGGGGGCGGCGGCGGCAGCGCGGGCAGGGCGAGGCGTTCGCGGGTGGCGCGCACCCAGTCGCACAGCCGGGCAGCCCATCGCTCGTCGCCCGGCGCGCCCTGTTCTCCGAGGAACCGTACGAAGGGCACCGGGAGCGGCATCCCGCCCGGCCCGCCGTGCCGTTCGTCGAGGTCCTGGACCACTTCCAGCAGGGTGTCGCCGGGCAGGCCGCCCCGGACGGGGGCCGCGCAGCCGGCCGCCTTGAACGCCCACAGGTACGCCTCGTAGGCGCAGCGCGGCAGGTCGCGGTCCTCGAAGAGCTCGCCGAGCCCGTCCCAGGCGACCTGGTCGAGGCGGCCCGCGCTCGGCGGCGCGAGCCCGGGGCGCCCGTCGTCGGGGAAGTCGAGGAAGGAGGAGGCGTCCCAGTCGCGGTCCACGACGAACTGCGGGAGCTGCCAGCCCTCCCCGCGGTCGCGCAGGCCCAGGAAGGTGCGGTGGATGGAGCGGGCGGTGTCGGCGAGCCCGGAGACGGCCTCGAGCAGAGGGCGTTCACCGAGTTCGGCGAGGAGTTCCTCGGTGAAGCGGCCCGCGCCGCGCTCGGCGTCGTTCTTCGCGGCCTCGCCCTCGCGGGAGGCGTACAGCCGGAACTGGCGCCGTCCGGGGACGGTCGCGCCGCCGCCGTAGTCGCTGCTGCCGAAGTTCCACCGGGCGTCGCGGGGCGCGTCGACCCGGCAGGCGTCCACCAGGGTGGCCTGGTACCGGAAGAGTTCGCGCTTGACGAGGTTGGTGCGCCACCAGCGCAGCGCGGAGTCGAGGTTGAGGTGGCGGATCTGGCCGGGCGTGGCGTCCGCGGAAGGCAGCATCAGTTCGCCGCGGCGCGGTTCCGTGTAGCCGTGTCCGGCCCAGAAGATCACGAGCAGATCTCCGTCGCACGCGGGGAGTTCGTCGAACAGCACCGATTTCACGTTCGCCTCGGTCGCCGGGCGGTGCGCGGTGCGCAGGGCCTCCAGGCCGGCGGAGGCCGACCAGTCGAGCGCGTCCGGGTCGTCGAGCGGCGACAGCAACAGCCGTACGTGGCCCGGCGGCACCCCTCCCGGTCCGGTCAGCCAGCGTGCGAACCGCAGGGCGTCGCGGGCCGGGCCGCGCAGGTTCCAGTGGCGGCTGACGTCGTAGCTCTCGACCCCGGCGACGAGCGCGAAGGTGCGCGGCCCGAGGTCGGGGGGCAGGGAGCCGAGGGGGTTCACCCGATCTCCGCTTCGGCCACCGCCTGTTCGATGCGTGCGTAGAGGGAGTCCTGTTTCCAGTAGGCGCTGTGGCAGGCGGGGAAGGGCTGGCGGCTGCCGATCTCCTGGTCGCTGACGCGCGGGTCGCCGGGGAAGACGGGCTCGGCGAGGTAGGAGAGCACGTCCTGGCGGTCGTAGACGTTGAGCCAGCGCGGGAAGGCGTACGGGAGCCTGGTGCCCGGCACGATCCCGGCGAGCGCGCCGAGTTCGTAGAGGAAGGGTGCCTGCGAGCCGACGGTGACGAGCAGTTCGACTCCGGGCACCGGCTCGCCGCGGGCCGCCGCCAGGGCGAGGAGGTCCACCAGGGCGATGCCGCCGAGACTGTGGCCGATGAGTACGGTCGGCCCCGGCTCGGCGGTGATCCGCTCGTGCAGGAACGCGCGGAGGTCCGCGCCCCGGGCCTGGTAGCGCAGGATGTCGCCGAGGGCGGGGGTGGCCCCGACGGTGAGGGAGCCGCGCCAGGCGTTGAGCAGCGGCTGGGTGGTGACGCGCAGGGCGAGCCGGCCGAGGACGGCGGCGGCGCGGGCTCCGGGGACCCGGGCACCGCCGCCGAGGCGGGTGGTGATCAGCTCGACGAGGCGGTCGCGTTCGGCTCCGGTGCAGTCGGCCTCGGCTCCGGCCGAGGCGAGTGCGGCGGCGGTCACCGCTCGGGCCAGGGCCTTGGCCAGTTCCCGGGCCTGCGGCTGGCCGGCGGCGCGGGCCCCGGCGCGGGCGGCCTCGGCGGAACGGGAGACGGTCTTCAGGGCGGCAGGGAATCCGGCGGCGAGGCCGGTCCCGAGCAGTAACGCGGCCTGTTCGCCGCCGTCGGGGACCCCGGAGACCTCGGCGAGCAGCTCCAGGACGCGTTCGCCCGCGGACTGCACGCCGGGCATGGCGAAGCCGTCGTCATCGGGGCCGTCGTCGAGATCCCCGTCGGGGCCGCCGCCGGCTCCGGTGTCCCAGCCGGCTTCCGCCAGTACCCGCAGCTCGCAGAGCGGGTCGGCGACCAGCAGCCCCCACTCCGCGATCTCCTCCTCGTCCGGGCCGACGGCCGCGCCGGGAGCACTCAGTCCGGGCACGGAACGGCCCTGGGCGCTCAGGGTGGCCCCGTACCGCTCCCCCCAGAAGCAGGAGTCGACGGCCGCCCCGGGGAACCGGGCGGTCAGCCGGTCCCGGACCAGGGCGAAGAGCTGGTCGTGCCGCTCGCGTCGCACCCCCGTGCCGTGCACAAACAGAAATCGCATCGCGGCTCCGCCCCCTCGCACAGTCGTCCCCCGCTCGGCACGATAGCGCCGCGCGGCGAACGGGGCCCTCGGAACGTCGAGTTCGCAGTACCCGGGGCCCGCGCCGAACCGCCCCCGCCGACCAGCCGCCCACCCCCGGCCGCTTCTCCACCGCAGGCCCGGCCGCATTCAGGCATCCCCCGCCGCAGGCCCGTCCCCGCTCAGCCGCTTCCCCACCGCAGACCCGGCCCCTATCAATCACCTGTCACATGTGAAATATTACTCCCGCTCCGGCCAACCCGACCGACCGGAACCTCCAGAAAGGTCAGCTACGTTGCGCAGACTCGCTGCGGTGGGAGCGGCGATATCCCTCGCCCTCCTCGCCGCCCCCGCGCTCGCCGCCACCGCACCCCCGACCCCGCCCCCGACGCCCGCCGGGCAGCAGCAGGCCGATCGGGCCGCCCCGCCGCCCGCACCCCTGGAGCTGCAGCGCCAGGCCCTGCGCCGCCAGGCCCTCGAAGAGGTGGCCGCCGGCCGTCCCGGCGGCCTGCGCGCCGAGGCGGACGGCACGCTGCCGCGCCTGGCCAAGGTCGGCAAGCGGTACGTCGAACTGGCCCGGGAGCGCAAGGACAAGGTCTTCGTGATCCTCGCCGAGTTCGGCGACCAGGTGGACGACACCACCCAGTTCGAGGGCAAGCCGCGCTTCGGCGGCACCCCGGGCCCGGCGCACAACACCATCGGCAAGCCGGCCGCGGACGACAACCACACCCTGTGGCGCAAGGACTTCGACCGGTCCTTCTACCAGAAGCAGTTCTTCTCCACCGACCCGCAGTCCGCATCCCTGCGCGCCTACTACCGGCTCCAGTCCTCCGGCCGGTACGACATGGACGGCATGGTGACCGACTGGGTCAAACTGCCCTGGAACGAAGCCCGTTACGGCACGGACAACTGCTCCGAGTCCGGCCAGTGCCGGACCAACTGGGACATGATCCGGGACGCCACCGACTCCTGGTACAAGTCCGAGCGGGCGAAGGGCCGTACGCCCGAGCAGATCAAGGCGCAGCTCGCCGAGTACGACGTGTGGGACCGCTACGACGCCGACCACGACGGCAACTTCGACGAGCCGGACGGGTACCTCGACCACCTCGTCGTCGTCCACGCGGGCAAGGACCAGACCTGGGGCGGCGGCACGCAGGGCAAGGACGCCGTGTGGGCGCACCGCTGGTTCGCCTACTGGAACCAGGCCGGCAGCGCGGGCCCGGAGGGCAACAAGGCCGGCGGCACCCCGGTCGGTGACACCGGCATCTGGGCCGGGGACTACCTGACCGGCGGGGAGAACAGCGGCGCGGGGCTCTTCGCGCACGAGTTCGGGCACGATCTGGGCCTGCCGGACCTGTACAGCTCTGACGGGGACAACAGCGTCAACTTCTGGTCGCTGATGTCTTCCGCTTCCTACCTGGGCAAGGGGCGCAACTCCACGGGCGAGTTCCCGGGCGACCTCGACCCCTGGAGCAAGCTGCAGCTGGGCTGGCTCCAGTACACGGAGGCCGACGCGGGCCGCACGACGCGGGCGACGCTCGGAGTGTCCGGGTACAACACCGAGGATCCGCAAGCCCTGTTGGTGCACCTGGCGCCGTCTTCGACCAAGACCGAGCTGGTGGACCCGTACGAGGGCGCCGGCCAGTGGTGGAGCGGCACGGGTGACTTCATGGACAACACGCTGTCGCGCACGGTCGACCTCTCGGGGATCGCGGCCGGGACGGCGGCCCGCCTGGACGCCCGCGTCTGGTACGACATCGAGCAGGACTTCGACTACCTGACGGTGGAGGCCTCCACGGACGGCGGGGCCGCCTGGACGGCGCTGCCGGGCACGGTGGACGCCACGCCGATCGGCGCGAAGGGGATCTCCGGCACCTCGGCCGGCTGGACTCGGCTCTCGGTCCCGCTGACCCGATTCGCGGGCACCTCCGTTCAGTTGAGGCTGCGCGTCACCTCGGACAGCAACACCCACGGCAAGGGCGTCACCTTCGACGACATCCGCGTCACGGCGGGCGCCGACGACCGGGAGCTGCTGCGCGACGGGGCGGAGCAGGGCGCCAACGGCTGGACCGCGGTCAAGTGGTCGCGTACGGAGGGCCGCACGGGCAGCGAGCAGCACCCGCGCGCGTACTTCGTGGAGAACCGCCGCTACACCGGCTACGGCAGCCTGCTGAGGACGGGGCCGTACAACTTCGGCTTCACGGGCGACAAGGTGGAGTTCTACCCGTATCAGCAGGGCGTGCTGATCTGGCTCTGGGACACGGCGTACAGCGACAACACCACCAAGGCGCACCCCGGCGGCGGCATGCTGCTGCCCGTCGACTCCCGCCCGGAGCCGCTGGCCCACGCGGACGGCACGCTGCTCAACGCGCGTGCGCAGACCTTCGACGCCACCTTCTCCCTGGGGAAGAGCGACCGGATCGTCCTGCACAAGGCGGGCGCACCGACCGTGATCCCGGCCCGGAGCGGCGTACCGGTCTTCGACGACCGCCACGGGTCGTACTGGAACGCGGGACTGCCGCAGCTCGGAGTCAAGGTGCCGGACACCGGGACCCGGCTCACGGTGGTGAAGGAGGCCGCGGGCGGGGCCCTGACGACGGTGCAGCTCAGCCCGTCGAAGTGACCTGCCGCAGCTGAAGGCGGGGGGCGGCGGGGCCGCCGGTCAGTGGCGCACCAGACAGAAGGGGTGCCCGGCCGGGTCGGCGTAGACCCGCCAGCCCTCCCCGGCCCGGTCCCCGTCCAGCAGCGCCGCACCGCAGGACATGACCTCCGCATGGGCCGCGTCCAGGTCCGCGACGGCGAAGTCCAGGTGGAGCTGCTGGGACCGGGCCGGGTCCGGCCAGCGGGGCGGCCGGTGATCCTCGGCGTACTGGAAGGCGAGGACCTGGCCGGCCGGGAGGTGCAGGGTGGCCCAGGTCGCGTCGGTCGCCCAGCGCCGGTCGGGACGGTTGACCTCACCTCCGGTCAGGCGTTGGTAGAACGCGGCCAGCGCGGCCGGGTCGGGGCAGTCCAGCACCACGCACTGCATCTCGGCGATCACGCACCGATCCTAGGGCGTGTCCTCGGATCGGGCCGGGGGCGAGGCCCAGGAGAAACCCCCACATCTCCCCCCTTCCCCCCCCCCCCCCCCGGGGCCACGGTGGGGGTGGGAGGGGGGGGGGAAGAAAAAAAGGGAGGGCGCGGGGGGAACAAAGGGGGGGGGGGGGGTGGGTTGGGGGGGGGGGAGGGAAAAACCCCGGAGACCACGCCCTACGCGTTCCGGCGTGCGCCCCGCTCCGCCGGCGGGCCGTGGTGGGCCGGGTAGGCGGTGGAATCCGGGGCCGCCGGGAGGTGCCGCTTGGACAGGACGCGGAGCATCGTGACGGGGTCGAGCAGGGTGCTCGGCGGGCTGGTCAGCGACAGCACGCCGAAGAAGCGGGAGGCGATCGCCTGGTCGGCGTTGGCCCCCGCCATCACCCGGGACATGTAGCGCTGCAGGATCCGCGTGGCCCGGTCCGGCGGCGGCCCCTCCGTCACCGCGTACCGCATGTCCTCACTGGTGGCGATCTGCCAGGGCACCGCGGCCGCCGCGAGGGTGCGGCGCTGGATCCGGTGGGAGGCCGCGGCGATCTGTTCCGGGTCCAGGGTGCGGATCTCCTTGGCCAGGGCCTCCGCAGCGAGCGCCGCGACCGTCATCCCGTGCCCGTACACGGGATTGACCCGGCAGGCGGCGTCTCCGAGGACCACGAACCCGGCCGGCCAGCGCTCCAGTCGCTCGTAGTGCCGCCATTCGTTCATCGTGTTCCGGAAGGCGGTAGGCGAGGACAGCGGGACCGCGTCCCGGATGGCGTCGTACAGGGCCGGACTGCGCAGGCTCCGGGCGAACGGCAGGAACTCCTCCTCCCGTACGGGCGGGGCGTGTTCGCCGTTGCCCACGAGGGTCACCAGCCAGCGCTTCCCGTCCAGCGGCATCAGCACCCCGCCGCGCGGGAGCTCGGGCCTCCCCTGGACGTACATGCCCTGCCAGCGCCGGCCCGGATCGTCCGGGATCTCGAAGTAGCGGCTGGAGTACCCGAGATGGGAGTCGTAGCGGGTCACCGCCGGAACCGGGTGGCCGAGCGCCGCGAGCCAGGCGGGGGCCTTGGAGGCACGGCCGGTCGCGTCGACCACGAGGCGTGCGGCCAGCCGCTCGCCGCCGCGCAGTTCCACGCCGGTCACCGTACGGCCGTCCGGCCCGGCCACGAGCCCGGTGGCGGTCGCTCCGGCCCGGACCCGGACGCGTGCGTTGCGGAGCACTTCCGCGCGCACCGTCGAGTCGAGCAACTCCCGGCTCGCGAGCAGCACTCTGGCCCCGGACACCGGCCCGAACCAGTCGGCCGGGCTGAGCCAGAGGAAGTCGCGCGGCGAGTCGAAGAGGCCCGCCCCCGCCGCCACCAGCTTGTCGGTGATGCCCGGCAACATGAGCTCGATCAGCTCCGCACCCCGCGACCACAGGATGTGCGCGTGCCGGGACTGGGGTATCCCGGGCCGGAACACCGGCTCGCCCTCCGGCAGTTCGTCCCGTTCGATCAGGGTGACCCGGGAGAACCGCATCGCGAGCACCCGCGCTGCCAGCAGCCCGGCCATGCCCGCGCCGAGGACCACGGCATGGCCCTCGGCACGGTCCTCGGCGCGGGGATCGGCCTGCGCATCGGTCCGCGGGCCGGCGGTACGTAGGTGGTTGTCCGTCGTGTCGTCGTCCATGCCGACGAGTGTGACTGCAGACGGGGCGGCCTGGTCAGGGCCCGGACAGGGCGCCCGGAGGCTCGACGGGGGCGGACGGGCTCATACCGGGGCGCGCCCCCACCCGGACCCCCGCCCGGCCCCCCTCTCGGCCTTCCTTTGGACCCCTCCCGACCCCGTCGGGATCTCCGCCGGATCAGGGGCAGAGGACGGTCCAGGTGACCTTCACGTGCCCTCCGTCGTCCCCGCGGAACTCGCTGGTACGGGTACCCGGCTGATCGGTGTACGGATCCCAGGCCACGGTGCCCCGGGCGACCAGGTCGTCGGCCGAGGAGGCGTCGTAGTCCCAGAGGAAGACGCCGATCTCGAACGGGCCGGGCCCGTACGTGGTCCCCGAGCCGACCCGCTGGTAGAAGTACGGGTCGGGGTTGGTGCGGTTGCCCTGGTTGGGGAAGGTCGACGGGTCCGAGCCGGAGCGCGACCACACGGCGGTGCGGGCACCGTCACCGGTCCGGACCGCGATGTCCCCGTAGAGCGCGGGGCGGGTCGTACCGTCGTCGAAGTAGGTCAGCTCCGCCTGGTCCACGCGGACCCGGCAGGCGGGGACGCCCTGCACCGGGGTGACGGTGTAGGTGACGGAGGCCTCGCCGCCGTCCACGCCGGCCATCTTGGCGGTGAACCGGCCGAAGCCGAGCGCGGAGTCCCAGTGGACGCGGCCGGCGGCCATCACGTCGTCGTTGTTCCCGGCGCTGTAGTCGGCGTCGACGAGGTAGGCGGTGAGGGTGGCCCGGCCGCTGAAGACCTGGCTCCGGGTGGAATCGTCGAGCCCGAACCAGGGGTCGTGGTCGGGGAAGGCGGTGGCGCCGGACCGGTCGCGGTGCCAGAGCGAACGGGCCGTCCCGTCGGTGGTCAGGGTGAGCCCGTCGTAGAGCTCGGGACCGCTCTCGCCGCTGGAGGTGAACCGGGCCGAGTCGACGGTGATCCGGAACGGACCGGTCTTCAGCTCCACTTGACCGACCGGATCCTTGGAGAACTCGGCGACGATCTGCCGTCGGACCCAGTCGTTGCCGAGCAGTCCGTAGTGCGAGGGGCAGCCGCTGTCACCCACCGGCAGGACGTGGTTGACGGCTCCGGCCAGTTCGGTGGAGCGCGGGGCGCGGCTGTCGCCGGGCGGGATCTGCTGGTCGCAGGTGGAGCTGAAGGTGGTGTAGCGGGTGGCGCCCGGGGTTTCGTCTCCCGCGTTGAGGGAGTTCAGGAAGGGGCTGGCGGGGGTCATGTCGGCGAGCGAGGCCGCGTGGATGTCGCAGAAGGTGGCGAAGGGGCCGCAGGGTGCGGCGTCCCCCGCCCCGTGATTGGGTCCGCCGAGCGAGACCCAGGCGCGGACCCGGGAACTCCCGCCGTCCTTGAGGTACTTGCGGGTCAGCAGCGAGCCCATGCTGTGTGCGACCACGTTGACGGGACGGCTGCCGAACCGTTCGGTGAGGAAGGCTCCGAAGCGGGCGGCGTTGGCGTCGTTGGTGGCGGCCCAGTCGTAGCCGAATTCGGCGAGGTCGCTGGAGAGCCACCCCTGGGCGTGCAGATGGTCCTCCAGCCCGTCGAGGGAGGCCGCGGTGTCCCCGAACCCGTGGACGAGAACGACGGGCGTACGCCGCTCCGCGCGGTCGGCGCTCCCGGCGGCGCGTGCCGTCGGGGCGGTGAGCAGAGCGGATACCAGCGTCGCGGCGAGGGCCGCGGCCAGGGCGACGAGCATCGGGAACAACAGGGGCACGGGCAGGGCGGATCTGCGCATGGCTCTCCCAGGGGATGAGGCGTGACGCGACTCGGACTCGGCAGCCTGAAGTGACTGGCGAGTAGCAAGTTAGCCCTCGGGGATTCAGCGCGATAGAGACGTGTACGAGACTCCGGTGAGCTTTTCGGAGGCACCCCAGAGCCGTTCGCCGGACTTGTCGTCCAGGGTCCATTTCGCCCGCCGGGAGCGGACGGGTGCACCGCGCCAGCCGAGCCGCGGCCCGATGAACTCGTCGGGCAGGACCCCGGGCGCGGTGGCCGCGTACAGGGTGGGCAGCGCGCCGGAGGCGGCGGACTGCGCGATGACGGTGTTGCCGATCGCGTTCCCGAGGGCGGAGGCGGCGGCGGTGAACCGCGAGGTGAGTGTGACCCCCGCCTGCGGGGTCGCCCCGACGTGCAGGTTGGTGGCGGCGTAGCCGGGGTGGGCGGCGGCCGCGACGACCTCGGATCCGGCGGCCGCCAGGCGGCGGGCGAGCTCGTGGGTGAAGAGCAGGTTCGCACTCTTGGAGCGGCCGTAGGCGATCCAACGCCGGTAATCGCGCCGGCTGTTCAGATCGTCGTGCGCCACGTCCCCGAGGGCGTGGAAACTGCTGGAGAGGTTGACGATCCGGGCCCCGGGCGGGGCGTCGAGGAGCCTGGGCAGCAGAAGCCCGGTGAGAGCGAAGTGGCCGAGGTGGTTGACCCCGAACTGCGTCTCGAAGCCGTCGGCGGTCCGGCCGTACGGCAGCGCCATCACGCCGGCGTTGTTGACGAGCAGGTCGAGGCTGCCGTTCCGGCGCCGCCCGTACGCGGCCGCGAACTCCCGCACGGAGGCGAGGTCGGCGAGATCCACGGCCATGAACTCCACGTCCGCGCCGGGTACTTCACCCCGCAGGGCCACCTCGGCGGCCCGCCCCCTGGCCGCACTCCGGCAGGCCAGCACCACCGCGGCGCCGCGGCGGGCGAGCTCCCTGGCGGCGGCGTAGCCGATCCCGCTGTTGCCTCCGGTGACGATGGCCGCACGCCCGCTCTGATCCGGCATCCGGCTCGCCTTCCAGCCCGCCATGGCAGCTCCTCCCGTCCCGGCAGCCCCACGGCCCACCGGCCCCCGCACCCTACTCCCGACGTACGGCCGCCGGACCTTCCGGGCCTCGGGGACGAGGTGCGATCCCTAGCTGCCGGTCGTGCCGTCGAGCATCTCGCGCAGGATGTCCAGGTGGCCGTTGTGGCGGGCCGTCTCCTCGGTGAGGTGGAGGAGGATCCAGCGCAGGTCGACGTGGAGGCCGTCACGGATGGCTCGCTGGGCCTGCTTGTCCAGGCTGTTCCCGGCGACCAGTTCGCGGTAACGGGCGCTCTGTTCGGCGTATTCGTCGACCAGCTGCGCGAGCGGGAAATCGACCGCAATGCGCATCTCGCGGTCGGGGTCCTCATCGGTCCAGGGGCCCAGGTCCTCCTCGCCGAGGAAGACCACCTGGAACCAGTAGTACTCGACCCAGCGGAGGTGGTTGATCACTCCGCTCATGGTCATCAGCGGCGAGCCCGGCAGGAGCGCCTTGCGGGCGTTCTCCGCCGAGACGCCGTCGCACTTGGCGCGGGCGGTGGCACGGGTGTAGTCCAGGAACGTGGTGAGCTGGGTGCGCTCGTCCCACGCGGGCGGCGTGTCGTTGATTCTCGTCATCGCGCGAAGCGTCCCTGATCACCGCGCCCGTTGTCGAGGCATTTAGATCACACCCGGGGAGCAACGCCCTGGCGGGGATTCCCCAACAGCACCGACACGGCGGCGCGTTACCCGGCCCCAGGCCTTCACTCTCCACTCTATCGCGAGCACGCTCCGTGACTACCTGGGCTTCGACCCGGACGTCAGCGCCACGACGGAGTTCCGGGCGGCGTGGAAGGCGTTGGTCACCGGCGACCGAGACGAAGCCGCAGGACCTCACCGCCGCGAAGGGCCTGGAGGTCATCGGTGATCCTCGGCAGCGCGGAGGGCGGCTTCGGACCGCTGGTCCGCAAGTACTACGTCGACACCGTCAAAGCCTTTCCCAAGATCGTTCGCGCCTGAGCGCACCGGCGGTGACCTCGCGCGTCCCGAGTGGAGGGCACGGGCGCCGGCCTTGAGGGCCCCGAGGGCGCGCAAGGCGCATACCCGGGGGCCTGGCCAGGCCGGACCGGACCGGTCGCGGGGTCCGGTACCGGGACCGGACCCCGGGACCGGCCGCCGGGGACCCCGGGCGGGCCCAGTAGGCTGCGGGTCCACCCGCTTCCCGTACCCCGAGGTCCACCCAGTGAGCTCCGCACCGCCCCCTGTACCCGTGTCGGTCGTCGGCCTCGGCGCCGACGGCTGGGACGGACTGACCGCCCCCGCCCGGGCCGCGCTGGCCGGGGCCGAGGTGCTGATCGGCGGGCCCCGGCAGCTGGACCTGCTCCCCCTCGGGGAATGCGGCGGCGCCCGGGTTCCGTGGCCCAGCCCGCTGCGCCCGGCCGTGCCGAAGCTGATGGCGGAGCACGCGGGCCGCCGCATCGCGGTGCTGGCCAGTGGCGACCCGATGTTCTACGGGATCGGCCGCGCCCTGTCCGAGGAGCTCGGCCCCGGCGCCCTGCACGTCCTGCCGCACCCCTCCTCCGTCTCCTACGCCTGCGCCCGCCTCGGCTGGCCGGTGGAGGACACCGAGGTGGTCACCGTGGTCGGCCGCCCGGTGGCCCGGCTCGCGGCCGCACTGTACGAGGGCCGCCGGGTCCTGGTGCTGAGCGCCGGAGCACCGACCGCAAACGAGATCGCCGCTCTGCTTCGAGAGCGGGGCTTCGGCCCCAGCCGGATGCGCGTCCTGGAACAGCTCGGCTCCGAGCACGAGGACGCGTACGAGGGCCTCGCCCAGAGCTGGGAGCACCCGCCCGGCGACCCCCTCAACGTGGTCGCCGTCGACTGCCGCCGCGACCCCCGCGCCGAAGCCCCCCGGCTCGGCGCGACCCCCGGCCTGCCCGACGCCGCCTACGAGCACGACGGCCAGCTCACCAAGCGCCACGTCCGCGCCGCCACCCTGTGCGCCCTCGCCCCCGCCCCCGGTGAACTGCTGTGGGACATCGGCGGCGGCTCCGGCTCCATCGCCATCGAGTGGATGCGCACGCACCCCTCCTGCCGGGCGGTGACCGTGGAGCGGGTGACGGAGCGGGCCGCGCGGATCACCCGTAACGCCACCGCCCTCGGCGTACCCGGCCTGCGCGTGGTCACCGGCTCCGCGCCCAGTGCGCTCGCCGGACTGCCCGCCCCCGACGCGGTGTTCATCGGCGGCGGCCTGACCGCGCCAGGCCTGCTCGACGCGGCCTGGGAGGCGCTGGCCCCCGGCGGCCGGCTCGTGGTCAACACGGTGACCCTGGAGTCGGAGGCGGTCCTCACCGACCGCTACCGCCGCCACGGCGGCGAACTCGTCAAACTGGCCGTCGCGCACGCCGTGCCGGTCGGCGGTTTCACGGGCTGGCGCCAGGCGATGCCCGTCACCCAGTGGTCCGTTACGAAGCCCCATCCCGAATCCGAATTGGTGGATCAGACGATATGACCGTGTACTTCATCGGTGCGGGCCCCGGCGCCGCCGACCTGATCACGGTGCGTGGCGCCCGGACGCTGGCCGCCGCCCCCGTCTGCCTCTACGCGGGCAGCCTCGTCCCGCGCGAGCTGCTCGCCGAATGCCCCCCGGACGCCCGCCTGATCGACACCGCGCAGCTGAACCTGGACGAGATCATCTCCGAGTGCGTACGGGCCCACGCGGCCGGCGAGGACGTGGCCCGGCTCCACTCCGGCGACCCCTCCGTCTTCAGCGCCGTCGCGGAGCAGATGCGGCGGCTCGACGCGGCCGGCATCCCCTACGAGGTCGTCCCCGGCGTCCCCGCCTTCGCCGCGGCGGCCGCCGCGCTGAAGCGGGAGCTGACCGTCCCCACCGTCGGCCAGACCGTGATCCTGACCCGGATCTCCCAGCAGGCCACGCCGATGCCGCCCGGCGAGGACCTCGCCACGCTGGGCCGCAGCGGGGCGCTGCTGGTGCTACACCTGGCCACCCGCTACGTGGACCGGGTCGTGGACGAACTCCTGCCGCACTACGGGGCCGAGTGCCCGGCGGCGGTGGTCGCGATGGCCAGCCGCCCCGACGAGCTGATCCTGCGCGGGACGCTGGCCGACATCGCCGCCCAGGTGAAGGAGGCCGGGCTGGTCCGCACGGCCGTCATCCTGGTGGGCCGCACCCTGGGCGCCGAGCAGTTCCGCGACAGCCACCTGTACTCCGCCGAGCGCGACCGGCATGTCTGCTGATCCGGCCGGCCCGGGTCCGCACGTCCTGATCCTCGGCGGCACCACTGAGGCCCGCCGCCTCGCGGAGGCGCTGGCCGCCGCCCCGGACTCCCCCCGGGTGACCACCTCGCTGGCCGGCCGGGTCACGTCCCCCGTGCTGCCGCCGGGCGAGACCCGGATCGGCGGCTTCGGCGGTCCCGGCGGCCTGGCGGCCTGGATCTCGGCCCACGGGGTCACCCACCTGGTCGACGCCACGCACCCCTTCGCGGAGCGGATGAGCTTCAACGCGGCCGAGGGGGCGGCCCTTTCGGGCGTACCCCTCCTCGCCCTGCGCCGCCCCGGCTGGACCCCGGGCCCCGGGGACGACTGGCACTTCGCGGACTCCCTCGCCGAGGCGGCCGCACTGCTCCCCGGGCTCGGCACCCGCGCCTTCCTGACCACCGGCCGGATGGGCCTGCACAGCTTCGCGCACCTCACCGAGCCCTGGTTCCTGGTGCGTTCGGTGGACCCACCGGCCGCGCCCGCGCCGCCGCGCCTCGAAGTCCTGCTGGCCCGGGGCCCGTTCACCCTCGCCGACGAGCGGGACCTCCTGGCCCGCCACCGCATCGACCTCCTGGTCACCAAGGACAGCGGCGGCTCCGCCACCGCCCCCAAGCTCGACGCCGCCCGCGAGGCCGGCATCCCGGTCCTCGTCGTCCGCCGCCCGCCCGTGCCCGGGGACGTCCCGCAGACCGGCTCGGTGGACGAGGTGCGGGCCTGGCTGTCCGGACAGCACTAGGCCGTTTCCTTCGGATCATCGGATCGTTGGTTGATGTGTGTCGTTGACTGACCCCCAGTGGGCCCGGGCCCGCATCGAGCCGCTGCTGCCGGACCGCACGCCGAAGCAGGGTGGGCGGTGACGCGATCACCGGCAGGTGATCGACGCGATCGCGTTCAAGTACCACACCGGCACGCCATGGATGGATTTGCCCGGGCACTTCGGGTCATGGAAGGGCACCCACAACCGTTGCGGAAGTGGGCGGCGGACGGCACCTGGGAGAAGGTCTTCACCGCCCTGCTCTCGCAGGGCGACGCCGGCGGCGATCTGGACTGGGTTGTCGCGGTCGACTCCACGATCGTCCGGGCTCACCAGCACGCTGCCGGGGCCCGTCAAAAGGGGCCCCGGCCGGCGAGCCGTCCGACCATGCCCTCGGACGGTCCCGCGGCGGGCTGACCACGAAGATCCACCTTGCCGCGGACGGCCGCTGCCGGCCACTGGCGTTCGTCATCACGCCGGGCCGGGCTGGCGACGCACCCGCGTTGCGCAGGTCATGGCTCGGTTACGGGTGCCCAGGCGGATCGGCCGTCCCAGGGTCACGCCAGATGTGGTCCTGGCCGACAAGGCCTATTCGTCGCGGGCGATCCGCGGGCGATCCGCGGGCATCTGCGGCGGCGCGGGATCCGGGCAGTGATCCCACAGCCCGCCGATCAGGCCGCGAACCGCAAACGCCTCGGCCGCCGAGGTGGCCGTCCGCCGGCCTTCGACCGCGAGGCCTACAAGCAGCGGAACACCGTCGAGCGCTGCATCAACAAACTCAAGCAGTGGCGCGGTCTGGCCACTCGCTACGACAAGACCGCCACCATCCACCTCGCGGGACTCCACCTCGCCGCCATCTTCATCTGGTCGGCGAGGTGATCCGAAGGAAACGGCCTAGCGCACGTCGGTGGCCGTACGGCGATAGGTGCTGCGCCGGTCCTCGATCGCGTGCCAGCGGTCGCCGTAGATGGTCTTGACCACGGACGGTTCCCGGACGAAGTCGTGCGGGAAGCCGAGCGGTACGGCGCTCACCTCGTCGAGGCGCGCGACCGCATCGGCGTCGAGGCGGACGTCGAGGCAGCCGAGGTTGTCGACGAGCTGGCTCTCCTTCGTCGCCGCGATGATCGGAACGACGTTTCCGGGGCGGCCCAGCAGCCAGGCCAGCGCCACTTGGGCGGGGGTCCAACCGCCCTGCTCGGCGATCTCCAGGACCACGCTGATGATCTCTTCCTCCTCCGGGGACGCCTTGACGCCCCAGGAGTCCAGCCGTCCTCCCTCGCCCCGGCGGTACTTGCCGGTGAGCTTGCCGGCGGCGAGCGGCGCCCAGGCCAGCACCGCGAGGTCGAACGCCCTGGCCTGGGGGAGGAGTTCACGTTCCGGGGTCCGCTCCAGCAGGTTGTAGCGCAGCTGCGAACCGGTGAACGCAGACCACCCGCGGAGCTCGGCGAGGGTGTTCGCCTGAGCGATCTCCCAGGCGGGCCAGTCCGAGACGCCCACGTACAGCACCTTGCCGGTGCGTACGAGGTCGTCCAGCGCGCGCATCACTTCCTCGACCGGGGTGAAGTTGTCGCGTGCGTGCACCCAGAGGATGTCGAGGTGGTCGGTGCGCAGCCGCTCCATGCTGGCCTCCACCGAACGCACCAGGTTCTTGCGGTGGTTGCCCGCCGCATTGACGTCGCCGTCACGGGTCCCGCAGGTGTACTTGGTGGCCAGTACGAACTCGTCGCGCCGTCCGTCGAGCAGCTTGCCGAGGATCTGCTCCGAACTGCCGTCGCCGTAGATGTTCGCCGTGTCGATGAAGTTGCCGCCCGCGTCCGCGTACGCGTCGACGATCCGGGCGTTGCTCTTCTGGTCGGCGCCCCAGCTGAGGTCGTCGCCCATGGTCATCGCGCCGAGGCTCAGCTCGCTCACGCGCAGACCGGTCCTTCCGAACAGTGTGTACCGCACGTTCTTCCCCTTCACGCAGGTCGTGCGGGCGACGCTAAGCGCTGGAGTGCACTTCAACGCAAGCGTTGATCAGAGGGATTGCCGCCGCGACACCGGACGGCAAGATCCGGAAGACACGGCCTGGGACCTGTCGTCAAACTCCCGCCCGCCTCGCGACGCCCGGCACGCGCTCTCGCCGCACCAAGTACGTCCGGTACGCGGGCTTCCACCCGCCACGCCGAGGGATCACGGAGGATCGATTCGCCGGTCGGAGCCCCCCTAGGGTCGTGCCCGCAATGCCCGACCCGCCTCTTTCCGGAAAGGGATCCGCTCCCTCATGAAGCTCCGCACCACCGCCGCCGCTGCCCTGGCGGCCTTCGCCCTGGTTCTGTCGCTGCCCGGTTCGGCCCTCGCCGCCGAAGGCCTCTTCCACTACAAGTACGTCGACGGATACGGGCAGGAGCAGCACGTCACCCTGCACGACCCGCACAGCGGCAAGTGCGTCAACCTCCACGCCGTCAGCGACGACGACGAGCAGCCCGGCTACGGCCCGCACAACGACACGGACTCCGTCGTGGTCGTCTACGCCGGCGCCAACTGCGAGGGTCCGGAGTGGAAGCTGCGCGCGCACGGCAGCCCGGCGCGCGACGACCTCCTGGTCCGGTCCGTGCGCTTCGCGGTCGACCCCGGCTAGGTCCTCGCTTCCGGCCAGGCAAGATCCGGAAGAGACGGCCTGGCGGCAACAGCACTCCGGACCCGGTGGGGCCCGGGGCGGCCAACCGCCCCGGGCCCCACCCGTTCAACCTCGGACGGGGTTCACCCGTACCGGCGCGGAGTCCAGGTCACCCGCGACCCGTCGGGCCGCTCCGTGACCTGGGTCTGCGAGGAGCCGATCAGCAGGATCGTCCGCATGTCCACCTCGGACGGCTCCAGTTCGGCCAGCGTGACGATGCGGACCGACTGCTCCGGCCCGCCCACGTCGCGCGCCACGACCACCGGGGTCTGCGGTGCGCGCAGCTCCAGGAGCAGTTCGCGAGCCTGGGCCACCTGCCAGTTCCGGCTGCGCGAGCCCGGGTTGTACAGGGCCAGTACGAGATCGGCCGCGGCGGCCGCGCGCAGTCGCTCCGCGATGACCTCCCAGGGCTTGAGCCGGTCCGAGAGGGAGATGGTGGCGTAGTCGTGGCCGAGCGGGGCTCCGGCCGCGGCGGCCGCCGCGTTGGCGGCCGTCACCCCGGGCAGTACCCGTACGGGCACGTCCGCGTACTCGGGCTGCCCGGCGACCTCCAGGACGGCGGTGGCCATGGCGAAGACCCCGGGGTCGCCGCCGGAGACCACGGCCACCCGCTTGCCGCGCCGGGCGAGGTCGAGGGCGAACTCGGCGCGCTCCGACTCGACCTTGTTGTCCGAACCGTGCCGGATCTGGCCCGGCTTGACCGGGACCCGGTCCAGGTACGTCGTGTACCCGACCAGCACCTCGGCGTCGGCCAGCACCCGCCGCGTCTCGGCGGTGAGCCACAGCGGTCCGGCCGGGCCGGTGCCGACGACGGCGACCTCTCCGGGGCCGGACGGCACGCTGCCGGGGTTCCCGATCCGGCTGGGGACGACGGCGACGGCGAAGTAGGGGACGGAGTCGGGGTCGGTGTCCGCCAGGACGCCGGTCCGCTCGCCCGCCATCGTCGCGCGCTCCACGTAGCGCGCCTCGGCGAGCCGGCCGCTGTTCTCCATGGCCCGCCGGATGGCGGGGAAGGTGCGGCCGAGCTTCATCACGACCGCCGAGTCGGTGGCGGCGAGCCGGGCCGTGAGCTCCTCCTCGGAAAGGGTGCCGGGCAGGATCGTCAGCACCTCCTCGCCCTCCACGAGCGGGGTGCCGAGCCGGGCGGCGGCGGCGCTCACCGAGGTCACCCCGGGGATCACCTCGGTCTCGTACCGGTCGGAGAGCCGCTTGTGCATGTGCATGTACGAGCTGTAGAAGAGCGGGTCGCCCTCCGCGAGCACGGCGACGGTGCGGCCGGCGTCCAGGTGGACGGCGAGCCGGGCGGCGGAGGCCTCGTAGAACTCCTCCATCGCGCCCTGGTAGCCGCCGGGGTGGTCCGTGGTCTCGGTGGTGACCGGGTAGACCAGCGGCTCCTCGATGTGGTCGTCACGCAGGTGCTTCGCGGCGATGGAGCGGGCGATCGAGCGGCCGTGGCGGGCCGAGTGGTACGCGACCACGTCGGCCTGCGCGATCACCTCGACGGCGCGCAGCGTCATCAGCGAGGGGTCTCCGGGCCCGAGTCCCACTCCGTAAAGGCGTCCGGTGCTCATTCGGCCACGCTCGCGATGGCGTTGACGGCCGCCGCGGCCATGGCGCTGCCGCCGCGCCGGCCCCGGACGATCAAGTGGTCGAGCGCGGAGGGGTGTTCGGCGAGGGCATCCTTGGACTCGGCGGCGCCGATGAATCCGACGGGTACCCCGATGACCGCGGCGGGGCGCGGGGCGCCCTCCTCGATCATCTCCAGCAGCCGGAAAAGCGCGGTCGGCGCGTTCCCGACGGCGATCACCGAACCCTCCAACAGGCCCCGGTCCCGCCAGACTTCGAGGGCGGCGGCGCTGCGCGTCGTGCCCATCTTCGCAGCGAGCTCCGGCACGGCCGGGTCGGAGAGGGTGCAGATCACCTGGTTGTCGGCGGGCAGCCGCTTGCGGGTGACCCCGCTGGCGACCATCTGCACGTCGCACAGGATCGGCGCACCGGCCTCCAGGGCGGCGCGCGCCCGCAGGACGACCTCGGGCGAGTAGCCCAGGTCCCGGGTCAGGTCGGTCATCCCGCAGGCGTGAATCATGCGCACCGCGACCTGGGCGACCGAGGCGGGCAGCCCGGAAAGGTCCGCCTCGGCGCGGATCGTGGCAAAGGACTGGCGGTAGATCTCGGCGCCGTCCTTCTCGTACTCGAACACGGTGTACTCGCTCATTTCTTCACTGCGTCTTCGGACACTCGGGGTTGGCTGCGCGCGTGGGCGACGGCCTGGGCAAGTTCACTGGACGGCACCGGGCGCCCGTCGAGCCGGTACCCGTCGGGGGTGGCGACGAGATCGATCCAGGCGGCGCCGCGCGGATGCCCGCACCGGCGCTCGCACCCGGACCAGTGCACGGGCGCGCCGGCCGGCCCGGCCGGAGCCCCACCGGCCGCGTCTACGACGGCCCGCGCGTCGGCGCGTACGTCGGACAGCGCTTTGGCGCAACCCGGCTGCCCGGTACAGGCGGTGACGGACTCCCAGGGGCCGTCGGGCGCGACGGACAGGCCTGCGGCCACGAGCTGCGCGTAGCCGTCAACGGGCCGCCGGGTGCTCGCGCGGGGCAGGACGATGCTCCGCCACGGGGTGATCCGCAGCTCGCCGTCGTCCTCTCCCGCGGCTGCGACGCTCACCAGCGCGCGCCACTGGCCGGCGGTGAGCCGGCCGAGCGGGGGCAGGACGCACAGCGGCGTCCGGTCACCGGGGCCACCGGGCCCCCAGGGCTTGGGCGGTGGCGCGTACGGCCAGACCACCTCGGGAACGCGGACCGCGGCGATGCCGGCCGCCCCGAGCCGCAGCGCGAACTCCCCGGCGTCCAGGGCGTGTACGGCGGGCAGTTCGGACACCCGCCAGGCGCGGGTGCCGGCGGCGTCCGCGGAGTCGAGGAAGTACTCGGCCGCGAGCAGCGCCGCCCGGGGCGCCTCGGGGGCGTCCACCTCCACGGCGTCCCCGGCCGCGCCGAGCCGGACCAGTGCCCGGCCCTTCGGCCGGCCGAGCACGGTGACATCGGGGTCGAGCGCGGCGACGTCCCCGCGCCCGTCGTCGATGGCGAACAGGAACCGTCCGGACAGGGCCGCCGCGCGGGCGCTCGCGCACAGCAGCCGGTCCAACTCCCCGACCCAGGGGGTCACATGGGGCAGCCCGGGGCTCAGGATCCCCGACAGCGGGGTCGCCACGATGTTCCGTATCCGCTCGTGGCCGGGGGCGGGCAGCAGCCCGGCTCCGTCCAGCAGCTCCGCCAGCCCCGCGCCGCAGCCTTCGGCGAGCCCGCGCAGCTGCACGTTCCCGCGCGAGGTGAGTTCCAGGTGCCCGTCCCCGAACCGGTCGGCGGCGAACGCCAGCACCGAGGCCTGCCGGCCGGTCAGCAGACCACCCGGGATCCGGACCCGCGCCAGGTACCCGTCGTCGGCGGCATGCAGGCGCAGCGCGCCGGGGCAGGCGTCGCCGCGATCCCGTATGACGGGTTCGTCCCGCGCTGTGGCGGAGGGGGGCGTGGGCATGGCGGCGAGCATACCCACGATTCTGCGCCCACTCCCTGTGTCGATCACCACCCCGAACCGGCCACCCCGAACCAACCCGACGGGCATCCACCCCCACCGGCGTTCGACGCCCGGCCCCGCCCAATCCAGCCCCGCCGGCGTTTGAGGCGCGGGGCCCGGGGCAGAGCCCCGGGAGCGGCGCCGCACCCGACCACACCCCGGCCGCACCCCCCGCCCCCGGCCACAGCCCCGGACCCGGCCCAAGACCCCCGCACACCCGCCCCCTAAGATGAGTCCAAGGCGGCCAACAGGCCCGCCATCGCCGAGGACGGCGACATGGGAGGAAGCCCGGTGCGAATCCGGCGCGGTCCCGCCACTGTGAATCCGCGCGGCAGCGAGCCGCACCGGATGAGTCAGGAACTCCCGCCGTCCTCACTGCCCGGGGCGCGGAAACCCCGAGGAAGGCCTGCCGCCGCATGATCCTGCTGCTGTCGACGTCCGACACCGATCTGCTCAGCGCCCGCGCAGCGACCGCCGGGGACGCTCCCGTCCCGTACCGGTTCGCGAACCCCTCCCGCCTTCCCCTCGACGACCTTCCCGGTCTCCTGGACGGCGTCACCCTGGTCGTCGTCCGCCTCCTCGGCGGCCTGCGCGCCTGGCAGGACGGCCTCGACCTGCTCCTGGCCCCCGGCCAGACCCGCCCGGTGGTCGTGCTGACCGGCGAACAGGCCCCGGACGCCCAGCTGATGGAGGCCTCGACCGTCCCGATCGGCATCGCCGCCGAGGCGCACGGCTACCTCGCCCACGGCGGCCCGGCCAACCTGGAGCAGCTCGCCCGCTTCCTCTCCGACACCGTGCTCCTCACCGGCCACGGTTTCGAGCCCCCGGCGGCCTCCCCCACGTGGGGCCCGCTGGAGCGCACCCCGCAGCGCACCGAGGGCCCCCGGGTCGCGGTGCTCTACTACCGCGCGCACCAGATGAGCGGCAACACCGCCTTCGTGCACACCCTCTCCGAGGCGATCGAGGCCCACGGCGCCCAGGCGCTCCCCCTCTACGTCTCCTCCCTCCGCTCCCCGGAGCCGGAGCTGATCGCGCAGCTCGCGTCCGCCGACGCGATCGTCACCACGGTCCTCGCGGCCGGCGGCACCAAGCCCGCCACCGCCTCGGCCGGCGGTGACGACGAGTCCTGGGACGCCGGCGCCCTGGCCGCCCTCGGCGTGCCGATCCTGCAGGCCCTGTGCCTGACGGGCTCCCGGGCCGCCTGGGAGGAGAACGACGAGGGCCTGTCCCCCCTCGACGCCGCCACCCAGGTCGCCGTACCGGAGTTCGACGGCCGCCTGATCACCGTCCCGTTCTCCTTCAAGGAGCTGGACGAGGACGGCCTGCCCGCCTACGTCGCCGACCCCGAGCGGGCCGCCCGCGTGGCCGGCATCGCCGTGCGCCACGCGCGCCTGCGCCACATCGACCGCCGCGACAAGAAGATCGCCCTGGTCCTCTCCGCGTACCCCACCAAGCACTCCCGCATCGGCAACGCGGTCGGCCTGGACACCCCGGCCAGTGCCGTGGAGCTGCTGCGCACGCTCATCGCGGGCGGCTACGACTTCGGCCCCGTCGAGGACGTCCCGGGCCTGGTCTCCGGCGACGGCGACGAGCTGATCCGCGCCCTGATCGAGGCCGGCGGCCACGACCAGGACTGGCTCACCGAGGAGCAGCTCGCCCGCAACCCGGTCCGCATCCCGGCGGCCGACTACAAGCGCTGGTTCGCCGAGCTCCCGGCCGATCTGCGCGAGAGCGTCGAGCGGCACTGGGGCGAGGCCCCGGGCAACATGTTCGTGGACCGCTCGGCCAATCCCGAGGGCGACATCGTGCTGGCCGCCCTGCGGCGCGCCAACCTCCTCATCCTCATCCAGCCGCCGCGCGGCTTCGGCGAGAACCCGATCGCGATCTACCACGACCCGGACCTGCCGCCCTCGCACCACTACCTGGCCGCGTACCGCTGGATCCAGGCGCGCGCCGAGGACGGCGGTTTCGGCGCCGACGCGATGATCCACCTGGGCAAGCACGGCAACCTGGAGTGGCTGCCGGGCAAGAACGCCGGCCTGTCGGCGTCCTGCGCGCCCGACGCCGCGCTCGGCGACCTGCCCCTCATCTACCCGTTCCTGGTCAACGACCCGGGCGAGGGCACCCAGGCCAAGCGCCGGGTGCACGCCACCCTGGTCGACCACCTGGTGCCGCCGATGGCGCGCGCGGAGTCGTACGGCGACATCGCGCGCCTGGAGCAGCACCTCGACGAGTACGCCCAGATCTCCGCGATGGACCCGGCGAAGCTGCCGGCCATCCGCGCGCAGATCTGGACCCTGATCCAGGCCGCGAAGCTGGACCACGACCTGGGCCTGGAGCAGCGCCCCGACGACGACGGCTTCGACGACTTCCTCCTGCACGTCGACGGCTGGCTGTGCGAGATCAAGGACGCCCAGATCCGCGACGGCCTGCACGTCCTGGGCGGCGCCCCGACCGGTGACGCCCGCGTCAACCTGGTCCTCGCCATCCTGCGCGCCCGCCAGATCTGGGGCGGTACGACGGCCCTGCCCGGTCTGCGCGAAGCGCTCGGCCTCGACGAGTCCGCGGCCACCCGCACCACCGCCGACGAGGCGGAGGAGACGGCCCGCGCGCTGGTCCAGGCGATGGAGGACGCGAACTGGGCGCCGGAGGCGGTGACTTCCGTGGCCGCCGGACACTCGGCGGACGTGGCGGCCGTACTGGACTTCGCGGCCCGCGAGGTCGTCCCGCGCCTGGCCGGCACCACCGACGAGATCACCCACGTGGTCAGCGCCCTGGACGGCGCGTTCGTCCCGGCGGGCCCCTCCGGCTCCCCGCTGCGCGGTCTGGTCAACGTGCTGCCGACCGGCCGCAACTTCTACTCGGTGGACCCGAAGGCCGTCCCCTCGCGCCTCGCGTGGGAGACCGGTCAGGCCCTGGCCGATTCCCTCCTGACCCGCTACCGCACGGACAACGGCGAATGGCCCGCCTCCGTCGGCCTGTCCCTGTGGGGCACGAGCGCTATGCGCACCTCGGGCGACGACGTGGCCGAGGCCATGGCGCTGCTCGGTGTCCGCCCGGTCTGGGACGAGGCCTCGCGCCGCGTCACCGGCCTGGAGCCGATCCCGCTCGCGGAGCTCGGCCGTCCGCGCATCGACGTGACCCTGCGCATCTCGGGCTTCTTCCGCGACGCGTTCCCGCACGTCATCGGCCTGCTGGACGACGCGGTACGGCTGGCCGCCTCGCTGGAGGAGCCCGCGGAGGACAACTTCGTACGGGCCCACGCGCAGGCCGACCTGGCCGTGCACGGGGACGAGCGGCGGGCCACCACCCGCATCTTCGGCTCGCGCCCGGGCACGTACGGCGCGGGCATCCTGCAGCTGATCGACTCCCGCGACTGGCGCACCGACGCCGACCTCGCGGAGGTCTACACGGTGTGGGGCGGGTACGCGTACGGCCGGGGCCTGGAAGGGCGCGCGGCGCGCGAGGAGATGGAGACCGCCTACAAGCGGATCACGGTCGCGGCGAAGAACACCGACACCCGTGAGCACGACATCGCCGACTCCGACGACTACTTCCAGTACCACGGCGGCATGGTGGCCACCGTCCGCGCCCTGCGCGGCACGGCCCCCGAGGCGTACATCGGCGACTCGACCCGGCCCGAGACGGTCAAGACGCGCACGCTGGTCGAGGAGACCTCCCGGGTCTTCCGTGCCCGCGTCGTGAACCCGAAGTGGATCGAGGCGATGCGCCGCCACGGGTACAAGGGGGCCTTCGAGCTCGCCGCCACCGTCGACTACCTCTTCGGCTACGACGCCACGACCGGCGTGGTGGCCGACTGGATGTACGACAAGCTGACCGAGACGTACGTCCTGGACCCGGAGAACCGCGCCTTCCTGGAGGAGGCCAACCCCTGGGCCCTGCACGGGATCGCGGAGCGGCTGCTGGAGGCCGAGTCCCGCGGCATGTGGGAGAAGCCGGACCCGCAGGTCCTGGAGGCGCTGCGCCAGGTGTACCTGGACACGGAGGGCAACCTCGAAGGCGAAAGCGACTAACCGGGCACCGGCTGGATCAGACTGAGCCGCATGTGCCATTACTGCGGCTGCCGCGAGATCCCCCTGATCAAGGAGTTCATCGCCGAGCACGAGGCGGTGACGAACGCGGCGGGCGACGCCCTGCGCGCCCTCGACGCGGGGGACCCCGGCCGGGCCCGTGCCCTCGTGACGCAGATGACGGCCGTCCTGCTCGCCCACTGGAAGGGCGAGGAGGACGGCTTGTTCAGCGTCATGGAGCAGGACCCGGAGTACGCCCCGTACATCGCGGCGCTGGTCGCGGAACACCGCGAACTGGCGGCGTTCCTCGCCGGCGCCGACCTGTCGGACCCCGCAGACACGGAGGCGCTGCGCCGGGCGGTGGAGGAGCTCCACCACCACATCGCGAAGGAGGAGGACGGCCTCTTCCCCGCCTCCCTCACCGCCCTGACGGGCGACGACTGGGACCTGTCCATCAAGGCCTGGCGCGCGGCCCACCCCGACGGGGACCTGAGGCCCGCCGGGTAGCGGCCGGTGCGCCCCCGGCGGTCCCGCTACTTCGTGGTCTGGTTCAGCGCCACCAGGGCCTGGGCCCAGCGCGCGTACTTCAGCCGGCCGAAGTCGGCGACGGTCTTCACGCCGAAGGCCTCCAGCAGCAGCTCGCCGTCCTTGTCGGTGACGCCCTTGAGCGCGGCCACCGGCGCCGCGAGCACCTCCGCGAGCGGCTTGTCGGCCCACGCCTTGTCCAGCACCTTGTCGAGGTCGATCGCCATGAGTCTCTCTCCCGGAACTCGAAAGTATGAACTGATGGGGTAAAACTAGAACAATCGGACAAGCGTGCCGGGGTGCGACACCAGCGCCTTGGCCGCGCCGGGCATCCTTCCGGCGAAGGGGCGGGCATCCTTCCGACCAAGAGGCGGGCATCCTTCCGGCCAAGGGGCGGGCGGCCGCCCTCCCCCTTACCGATTCCACGTATAATCCGCCCCGTTCACCCTGTACTTCGCGTCGGATATCGGAATCGAAAGGCTGTGACCAAGAAATGAATTCACTGCGGGCGCTTCTCGACGGCGGGATTCCGCTGGTGGCCGTCAGCTTCGACGACAGCGAGACCGAGCCGCGCGCGCACGCCGCGAAGAGCGCCGGCGTCGACGTGGCCGAACTGCGCGTCGACCGGTACGCGGCGACCGACACGGCCCATGTCCTGGCGCAGGTGGACGCGTTCAAGACACTGCCGGTACTGGCCACCATCCGGTCCGCCCACGAGGGCGGCGACTGGAAGGGCACCGAGGCGCAGCGCCTCGAACTGTTCCGCGCGCTCGCCCCCCAGGTCCAGGCCGTGGACATCGAGCTCTCCTCCGGGGAAATCCTGTCCGAGGTGATCGAGGCCGCCCACCGGCACGACACGGTGGCCCTCGTCTCCTATCACAATTTCGAATTCACCCCGGCCACCGAGGAACTCCAGACCGTCATCGACGACGCGAAGAGCGCCGGCGCCGACGTGGTCAAGGTGTCCACCATGGTCCGGTCCGAAGACGACGTGCGACGGCTGGCCTCGCTGCTGCTGCGCGCCGGAGCCGAGGACACCCGGCTGATCGTCATCGCCATGGGCGAGGCCGGAGCGGTCTCGCGCGTCTTCTTCCCCGCCCTCGGGTCGCGGATCACGTACTCCTTCTTCGGCGCCAGCTCCGCCCCGGGCCAGCTCGACTTCCCCGAGACCTTCGGCCTGCTGCGCAAGTTCTACCCGGCGTTCGACGAGCGGAAGTCCGCCGGGTCCTGAGCCCCCGCGCCGGGGAGGGCCACCCCTCTCCGGCGCGCACCACGGCAGCCTCTCTACCGGTCTCCAGTCCCATCCGTCACAGAACTACGCGCACGTCACCTGATGAAGTGAACTCCCCCTTATCCCACCGGCAACACGGGTAGTGCCCTGCTGATCTCGTGAGGTACCAACGAGACAGTCAGATGAAAGGCCCACCCTGCCGTGACGCAGCCGTTTCAACTGCCGGATTTCTATGTGCCTTATCCGGCGCGACTGAACCCCCACCTGGAGGACGCCAGGGTCCACACCAAGAAGTGGGCCCGCGACTTCGGGATGCTGGAAGGTTCCGGCGTCTGGGAGGAGAGCGACCTCGACTCGCACGACTACGCCCTGCTCTGCTCGTACACCCACCCCGACTGCGACAGCGAGGCCCTGTCCCTGGTCACCGACTGGTACGTGTGGGTGTTCTTCTTCGACGACCACTTCCTGGAGATGTACAAGCGCTCCCAGGACCGCGCGGGCGCCAAGGCCTACCTCGACCGGCTCGGCGCCTTCATGCCGATGGACCTGTCCGACGGTTTTCCCGAGGCCACCAACCCCGTCGAGGCCGGGCTCGCCGATCTGTGGGCCCGTACCGTCCCGGCCATGTCGATGGACTGGCGGGAACGGTTCTCCCTGTCCACCAAGAACCTCCTCGACGAGTCGATGTGGGAGCTCGCCAACATCAACATCGGGCGGGTCTCCAACCCCCTCGAGTACATCGAGATGCGCCGCAAGGTCGGCGGCGCCCCCTGGTCGGCCGGCCTCATCGAGTACGTCTCCGCGGAGGTTCCGGCCCGCGTCGCGCACTCCCGCCCCCTCGGCGTGCTGCGCGACGCCTTCTCCGACGCCGTGCACATCAGGAACGACATCTTCTCCTACCAGCGCGAGGTCTCCGAGGAGGGCGAACTCTCCAACGCCATCCTGGTGTTGGAGACATTCCTGGGCTGCACCACCCAGGAGGCGGCCGAGGCCTCCAATGACCTCCTCACCTCCCGGCTCCAGCAGTTCGAGCAGACCGCCCTCGCCGAACTCCCCCAGCTCTTCGCCGACCACGCCATGAACCCGGCGGAGATCGCCGCCGTCCTCGCCTACGCCAAGGGGCTCCAGGACTGGCAGTCCGGCGGCCACGAGTGGCACATGGTCTCCAGCCGCTACATGAACAAGGAGGCCCGGGCCACCGCGCCGCTCACCCTGCCGTTCATGCCCTCGGGCCTCGGCACCACCGCGCTCGACCTCCGCTCCATCCTCGCGCCCCGCGCCCTGGAGCTGCGCCGGCGCTCCTTCACCCACGTCCCGTTCGAGCCCACCGGCCCGTCGATCGTCCCCGACGTCTACATGCCGTTCCCGCTCACCCTCAGCCCCCACCACGCCCGTGCCCGCGAGGAATCCGTCGCCTGGGCCCGGGAGATGGGCCTGATCGATCCGCAGCCCGGCGACCCCGGCTCGGCGATCTGGAACGAGGAGAAGCTGCGCGGCTACGACTTCGCGCTCTGCTCCGCGGGCATCGACCCCGACGCCACCCCCGAGGCCCTGACCCTCAACGCCTGCTGGCTGACCTGGGGCACCTACGGGGACGACTACTACCCGGTGGTCTTCGCCCAGTCCAAGAACTTCTCCGCCGCCAAGGCCACCACCGCGCGGCTCGTCGACATGATCCCGGTGGACCACGCGGAGCAGCCGGTGGGGCTGACCGCGATGGAACGGTCCATCGGCGACCTGTGGGTGCGCACCAGCAAGGACATGACCCCCGCGGTCCGGGCCGAGTTCCGGGCCACCCTCGTGAACATGCTGCAGAGCTGGCTGTGGGAGATGGAGAACCAGATCCAGAACCGCATCCCCGACCCGGTGGACTACGCGGAGATGCGGCGGCACACCTTCGGTTCGCACCTCACGATGTACCTGTGCCGGCTGGGCCAGGCGGGCCGGGGCATCCCGGACGACATCTACGCCTCGGGCACCATCCGCTCCCTGGAGAACGCGGCCGCCGACTCCGCGTGCCTGATGAACGACATCTTCTCGTACCAGAAGGAGGTGGAGGTCGAGGGCGAGGTGCACAACTACGTGCTCGTCACCCGCAACTTCTTCGACATCGGCTACGAGGAGGCGCTGCACATCTGCCACTCGCTGATGACCCAGCGCACCGAGGAGTTCGAGCACATCGTGGCGAACCAACTGCCGCTGCTCTACGAGGACTGGAAGCTGGACGCGGGCGCCCGGGCCGGACTCGACGCGTATGTGGGCGAGTTGAAGGACTGGCTGGCCGGAATCCTGAACTGGCACGAGAAGACGGTCCGTTATCGCGAGGAGCACCTGCACCGCCTGGGCGACGGGATCTCCACCGGGGTCCTGAGCTCCGGCTTCGGCATGTCGGCGGCCCGGATCTCCCTGCCCGCCCGCTGAGAGCAGACCCGCCGAGGACCGCCGAGGACCATTGAGGACCGCAGATCCGGGGGTGGGCAGGGGGGACCCTGTCCGCCCCCGTCACGTTCACCCACCCCCGCTCGGCGGCCTCCCGGATGATCCCGCGACATAAGGCCCTCGTAAGGTGACCCGGGTGATCAAGAACAGACTCCTTACGGCCCTGCTCATCGGGACCCTCCTGATGGCGGGCGCTCCGTCCGCCTCTGCCGAGGACACGACGACGTACGTGACCACCGGCCCGGTCTTCAACAAGCCCAAGGGCACGACGGCCGAGCAAGGCGCGATCCTCAGCCAGCTCGGCCGCCTCGTCAACGGCGCCCAGAGCGGGTCGACCATCCGTATATCGCTGTACCTGTTCGGATCGAGCTGGCTCGCGGACCAGCTCGCGGCGGCGCACCGCAGGAACGTGAACGTGCAGGTCCTCGTCGACGACGACAGCATCACCGAAAGCTGGATGTCCGGCTCCGGTGCCACGGTGAGGGACAAGCTGACCACGGCCTTCGCGGCTACCCCGCCCGCGGGTGCGACGTACGGCACGTCCTGGTTCAAGGTGTGCGCCGCGAACCGGCCGTGCCTGGCCAAGGGCACGGGCGGCGTCAACCACAACAAGTTCTTCCTGTTCTCCCGGACCACCGGCAGCGGTCTTCCCGACAAGGGCAAGCCGGTCGACAACGTCGTGGTGCAGTCCTCGGGCAACCTCACCACGTGGGACCGCGAGTCCGCCTGGAACGACGCCATGACCGTCGCCGACAACGCGGACCTGCACGCCGGCTACACCCGCTACTTCGACCTGATGGCCGCTTCGCAGGCGCTGACGGACGGTTCGGGGCGGGTCGACAACCTGGCGATCGACGTGGAGGCGGGGCCGGCCAAGGGCTACTTCTTCCCGCGCAACGCGACGGACGTCGTCGAGAACATCCTGAGCATGGTCGAGACCCCCGTGACGAACCCCGACGGGACCACCGCCCCGGTCTGCCACGGGAACACCACCGGCCACGGCACTGCCGACGGCCGCACCGTGATCCGCATCGCCAACGGTCACATCTCCCGGCCGGTCGTGGCGCAGAAGCTCTGGAAGCTGGCCGACGCCGGCTGCTTCGTCGACGTCGTCCACGGCAAGCTCTCCGACTACGAAGCCGAGGGCGTGCACCGCGAGACGGCCTACTGGCTCACGAGGTCGACCGAGAAGGGCAAGATCTCCCTCCACCGACTGGCCAACGACGACCTGAAGAACCCGGCCGACCCCGCGGTCTCCGGAACCTTCAGCCACACCAAGTACCTGCTCATCGAGGGCTCGTACAAGGGCGCGAAGGACCAGAAGCTCGTCTTCACCGGCAGCCACACCTACACCGGCATGGCCCTGACCAGCAACGACGAAGCACTGCTGAAGTACAACAGCCCGACGGTGCACGACGCCTACGTGGCGAACTTCCGTGAGCAGCGTGCCGCCGCGGTGGCGGAAGCCCAGTACGGCGGAGTCCTTTAGGCGCCGGTCGGGGTATGCCGGGCGGCGGGTCTAGAACTCGTCCGCCGTGTGCGGCAGCAGCGCGGTGCGCAGCCCCGCGTCCAGGGCCGCCGCCGCGCCGGGGGTGTGCTCCACCACCAGCCCGGCCGCGGCCAGTTCCACGGCCCGGGTCCCGCCGAGGTAGCAGGCCGCGAGCTCCCGTACGTCCAGGGTCAGGTCCGCCTCCCGGCCCGCGGCAGGCCCGTACGCCGCCCCGTCCGGCCCGGCCTTCAGGAGGAACCGCCCCGCGTTCGCGGGCAGCCGTACGTCGGTCAGTTCCAGTACGAGTTCCAGGGGCGCGGCCCACGAACGGCCGGTCAGTGCCGCCGCCACGTCGACCAGCCGGAGCCAGAGCGCCGGGAACAGGGCGGTGACCCGAACCTGGTCCCGGTCGGCGGCGAAGTGCAGCAGCGGGTCGTCGGCCGGCCGGCCCCACGCGGTGACCCGGCCCGTGAGGTCGAGGGAGGCCACGCACTCCCACAGGGCGGCGGCTGCCTGCGGGGTGTCGGCCTCCAGTTCGTCGACCCGGACCAGTCCCGGGGTCCGCGCGCCCCCGGAGTCCTGCTCGGGCTTCGTGCGGTACAGGACGTAGCCCGCGATCGGCTCGCCCGGCTCCCCCAGGACGATGATCCGGGGCGGGCTGAGCTCCTCGTCCTCCTCGTCCTGCTCGGTGAGCCACTCCTCGGTCCAGCGCCGGTCGCTGCGGCCGGGCCGCCCGGCCCGGACGGCGCGGGCCGCCTCGTGGTACGGGCCGACGACGGCGACGGCATCCTCGGGGTCCGCGGTGGCGACCAGCCGCAGCGGCCGCCGGTCCGGCTCGATGCGCAGGGCCAGCGGCCGGGTGGAGTCGATCTCGATGGTGGCGCCCTGGGTGGCGCTGCCGTAGCCGAAGCGCCCGTAGATGGCGGCTTCGGATGCCCACAGGGCGGCGACGGGGCTGCCGGCCGCCCCCGCCCGGCGCAGCATCTCGCCCATCAGGGCGGTCAGTACGCCGCGCCGGCGGTGGGTGGGGGCGACGGAGACGAAGGTGAGCCCGGGGCAGGGCAGGTCCGCCCCGGGCACCGAGAGCCGGAACGCGTGCGCGGCCATGAAGCCGACGAGTGCGTCGCCGTCGTAGGCCCCAATCCGCGAGCAGTGGCGGAGCAGCTCGCGGTGCCGCTCGCGCCCCTCCTTCTCGGGACGGTCGTGGAAGACCAGGTACGCGAGCTCCAGAGCGCGGTCGATGTCGGCCTCGGGCACCTCGCGGATCTCCACCATGATCCGGAGACTAATCGGTCATGGCGGACCAGTCACTTCATAAGGGGCGGGATCCGGCCGGGGCCCGGCACGTTCCCGCCCCGGCAGGTTCCCGGTCAGCGCGCCGCGGGCCCCGTCCAGTCCGCCGGGACGTGTCCGAGGCGGACCCGCTGCGGGTGGTCGCCGACGGGTACGGACACCCGCTTGGTGCCGGTCGCGAAGTCGATGGCCGTGACCTGGTCGGCGCCGCTCTCGGAGATCACGCAGCCGGAGCCGTCGCCGTCGACGGTGGCCCAGTAGGGCTTGGCGGCGGGCACGAGCGGCCCTTGCTCCAGGGTGGCCCGGTCCACGACGGTCACGTAGTCGTCCATGGTCCCCGCGACGCACAGCTTGGCCCCGTCCGGGCTCATGGACATGCCGTGGTGCCGGGAGTCGTTGACCCAGGTGGTGCGGTCGGTGCTGGTGGCGGGGTTCTCGGGGAGGGTCTTGATCCGGGTGATCCGGTCGGCCGCCACGTCGTACTCGACGAAGCCGTTGAAGAACGACACCTGGAAGTAGAGCTTCGACTCGTCCGGGGCGAAGGACATGGGCCGGACCGCGTCGGACAGGTCGGAGCGGCCGAAGGCGTCCAGGCGGGCCCGCATGTCGATCACCCGGACCGGGCGGAGGGTCTGCGCGTCGGCGACCGTGATCCTGCGGTCGCCCTTCGTCCAGTCGAGCCAGGGCGCGTCGAGGGCGGAGGTCACGTCACCGATGGAGCTGTTCCACAGGTGGCGGCCGTCCCGGGTGAAGGTGTTCTCGTGCGGTTTGTCGCCGGTGGCGAAGGAGCCGGCCTGCCGGCCGCTCGCGATGTCGAGGACGTGCACGGTGTTGGCGGTGGAGGCCGAGACCGCCACGCGGGTGCCGTCCGGGGAGACCGCCATGTGGTCGGCCCGGTAACCGGCTACGGGAAAGCGCCAGTTGATCCGGCCGGTGCGGACGTCGATGGAGACGACGTCGGCGAAGCTGGGGCGGGAGGCGACGACGGCGGAGCCGTCGGGGGTGGTGTACATGTCGTCCACGAACTGGTCGTGGCCCTCGCCCGCGGTGGCCCGGACGCCCAGGAAGTAGGCGAGCTTGATCGGGTTGAGGTAGATCTCCCGGAGCCGCTCCTCCTTGTCCGGGATCATGTTGATCCGGCCCACCTTGGCCAGGTTCCCGGTGGAGGCGAGGACGTCGGCGGTGCCCTCCCAGTTGTTGCCCACGAACAAGACCTCGCGCGGCCCCGGGCCGGCGGACCCTGCGTCCGCGGGCAACCCGGCGCCCGCCGCGGGCGCGGGACCCGTCGCGAGGGCGGCCAGGGCCAGCGCGGCCACGGCCGCCAGGGCCGGCAGGGCGCGTCGGTTACTCGATCGGCTGGCGAACATCCGGTCAACTCCGTTACGGGCAGACGCTGTTACCGGCCGGTAAGATAAGCGGAACAGCGAAAGGGCGCAACCCCCAACGGGGCTGCGCCCTTTCCACACCGTGTTACAGCCCGTCACCTCTTCAAGCGACGGAACCGATCCTGCTGATCACCGTGTTCGCGACGTCCGGGTGAATCGGGATGTGCGCGCCGGTCAGGGCCACTCCGGTGCCGCCGCGCCGGTTGGCGACGATCTCGGCGGCGATGGACAGCGCGGTCTCCTCCGGGGAGCGGGCCCCGAGGTCCAGGCCGATCGGGGAGCGCAGCCGGGCCAGTTCGAGCTCGGTCACACCGACCTCGCGGAGCCGCTTGTTGCGGTCCTCGTGGGTGCGGCGGGAGCCCATGGCGCCGACGTAGGCGACGGGAAGTTTGAGGGCCAGTTCGAGGAGCGGGACATCGAACTTGGCGTCGTGCGTGAGGACGCACAGGACCGTCCGGGCGTCGACCGTACCGGCGGAGGACTGCTCCTCCAGGTAGCGGTGCGGCCAGTCGACCACGATCTCGTCCGCTTCGGGGAAACGCTTCTTCGTGGCGAACACGGGCCGGGCGTCGCACAGCGTCACCCGGTAGCCGAGGAACTTGCCGATCCGCACCAGGGCGGAGGCGAAGTCGATGGCCCCGAAGACGATCATCCGGGGCGGCGGGACACTGGACTCGACGAGCACCTTGAGCGGCTCTCCGCAGAGGCGGCCGTCGGCGCCGATCTCCAGCACGCCGGTCTTGCCGGCCTCGAGCATGGCCCGCGCCTCGTCGGCGATGGCGCGGTCCAGCTCGGGGTGACCACCGAACCCGCCCTCGTGGGAGCCTTCGCCCCTGACGAGTACGGCGCGGCCCATGAGCTCGGCCGGGCCCTCGGCGATCCGGGCGACCGCCGCCGCCTCCCCGCGGGCGGCGGCGGCCAGCGAGGCCGCGAACACCTCCCGTGCGGGAGAGCCCACGTGGACCGGGGTCACGAGGATGTCGATGATTCCGCCGCAGGTCAGACCGACGGCGAAGGCATCGTCATCGCTGTACCCGAAACGCTCCTGGACGGTCTCGCCGTCCTCGAGCGCCTGCTGGCACAGCTCGTACACCGCACCCTCCACGCATCCACCGGAGACCGAACCGATGGCCGTGCCGTCACTGTCGACGGCGAGGGCCGCTCCGGGCTGCCTGGGTGCGCTCCCGCCGACCGCCACGACCGTGGCGACGGCGAAATCGCGTCCCTGCTCGACCCACCGGTTCAATTCTTCGGCGATATCCAGCATGGGGGCCTCCTCGGAGGGGTTCAGATTCCAGTATCGGATACGTGGAGGGTGCGGCTTTCGGTACGGATCGGATCAGTCGGCTCAGCCGACGCCGAGCCAGCCCTCGATCGGGTGCAGCGCGAAGAAGACCAGGAAGATTCCGGTCAGCGCCCACATGAAGGCACCGATCTCGCGGGCCTTGCCCTGCGCCAGCTTGATGGCGACGTAGGAGATGACACCCGCGGCGACACCGGCGGTGATCGAGTACGTGAAGGGCATGACCACGACGGTCAGGAAGACCGGGATGGCGGTCGAGCTGTCGGCCCAGTCCACGTGGCGGGCGTTCTGCATCATCATCGCGCCGATGACCACCAGGGCCGCGGAAGCGACCTCACCCGGGACGATCTGGGTGATCGGGGTGAAGAAGAGGCAGGCGGCGAAGAAGAGGCCGGTGACGACGGAGGCGAGACCTGTGCGGGCACCCTCACCGACGCCGGTGGCGGACTCGACGAACACGGTCTGGCCGGAGCCACCCGCGACGCCACCGATGGCGCCACCGGCACCGTCGATGAACAGGGCCTTGGACAGGCCCGGCATGCGGCCCTTGTCGTCGGCGAGCTTGGCCTCGGTGCCGACGCCGATGATGGTGGCCATCGCGTCGAAGAAGCCGGCCAGGACCAGGGTGAAGACGATCATGCCGACCGTCATGTAGCCGACGTCGCCCCAGCCGCCGAAGGAGACGTCACCGAAGAGCGAGAAGTCCGGAGCGGAGACCGCGGAGCCGGTGAGCTCCGGCGGGCCGTTCT
The DNA here is from genome assembly GCF_042730015.1 of Streptomyces sp. NPDC059957. NCBI lineage: Bacteria > Bacillati > Actinomycetota > Actinomycetes > Kitasatosporales > Streptomycetaceae > Streptomyces > Streptomyces sp. NPDC059957. The sequence continues at coordinate 279,480 of NZ_JBHWMB010000002.1, forward strand.
TCCAGGCCTTCGGGTCGATGTCCACGATGGCGTTGAGGATCGCGGCGAGCACGGTGCCGCCGACGATGCCGATCAGGATCGCGCCGGGCACCTTGCGGGCCTGGAGCATGAAGATGGCGACCAGGGTGACGGCGAAGAGCAGCACGGGCCAGCCGGAGAGCTCACCGGTCGCACCGAGCTGGACGGGGGGCATGAACTCCCCGCCGTTGCCGACGAAGCCCGCCTTCACGAAGCCGATCAGGGCGACGAAGAGGCCGATGCCCATGGTGATGGCGTGCTTGAGCGCGAGGGGTATCGCGTTCATGATCATCTCTCGGAGGCCGGTGACGACCAGGAGACAGATCACGACGCCGTAGACCACGCACATGCCCATGGCCTGCGGCCAGGTCATCTGGGGGGCCACCTGCGAGGCCAGCACGCCGGACACGGAGAGACCGGCGGCGAGTGCGAGCGGGACCTTGCCGACGAAGCCCATGAGGAGCGTCGTGACGGCTGCGGCGAACGCCGTGGCGGTGATGATCGCCGAGGCGGCCATCGTGGTGCCGTCGACGTCCTTGCCCGAAAGGAGCAGGGGGTTCAGCAGGAGGATGTAGGCCATGGCCATGAAGGTCGTGATACCGCCACGAACCTCGTTGCCGACCTTGGATCCGCGCTTGCTGATGTGAAAGTACCGGTCGAGCCAAGACTGGCCGGCGGGGGTCGGAGAGCCGTCTCCGGCCTCCTCCGCACTGGTCTTGGGCTCCACAGAGGACTGGGTCATGGTGCCTAACTCCCAAGGTTCAAAGGGGCACCCGCATAAAGATTGGAGACACGGGATTTGGGAAAACGCGTTTGGCTGCACGACCCGGGGTGACGGCCCGAGGCGACGCAAAAGGTGCACTGCGTGTACTGCGGGTACTGCGTGGGTTCTGCGGTACGGCTGGTACTGCTGGTGACACCGGGGGTAGGTGGTGTGACCGGGGGTGATATCGGGGTACTTCCGGTGAAAACCTGACCGCGAGCGGTGCGGTACTGATGACTCCGGACTTCGTGCTCCGGGCGGTGCGGCTGGAAGTGTGACGTTCCCGTGTCACACCGCCCGGAAATCTGGGGGGTCCGGGGGGGGCCCTGCCCCCCCGCCCACCCCCCCCCCGCACTCCCGTGGAGCAGTCCCCGACCACCCGCCTCTCTTTTTTCTCCCCCCCCACCCTCCCCCCCACCCCCCCCCCCGCCTTCCCCCCACCTCTCTCCCCCCCCCCCCCCCACCC
>NZ_JBHWMB010000002.1:280736-288013 GCF_042730015.1 Streptomyces sp. NPDC059957
GGGGCACCGGACATGCCGCGTTCCACGCGTGCCAGGATCCGGGCACGGTCGGGCTGGTGGGCCTCGGGGGGGGGGCGGAGACAAACGGCGGGGTTCTCGTTTCCCCGCCCCCCCCCCCCCCCCCCCACCAGCCGTCCTAGAGCGTGCCGGTGAGCAGTTCCGGACGGATCGGCGTCTTGTTGATCTCCAGACCGGTCGCCGCCCGGATCGCCGCGATGACGGCCGGGGTGGACGAGAGGGTCGGGGCCTCGCCCATACCGCGCAGGCCGTACGGGGCCTTCGGGTCGGCGAGCTCCAGGACGTCGACCGGGATGGTCGGGGTGTCGAGGATGGTGGGGATCAGGTAGTCCGTGAAGGAGGGGTTGCGCACCTTCGCGGTCTTCGGGTCCACGATGATCTCTTCCATGATCGCGACGCCCAGGCCCTGGGTGGTACCACCCTGGATCTGGCCGACCACGGAGAGCATGTTCAGGGCCTTGCCGACGTCCTGGGCGGTCGCCAGCTCGACGACCTTGACGAGGCCGAGCTCGGTGTCCACCTCGACGACCGCGCGGTGCGCGGCGAAGGTGTACTGGACGTGGCCGTTGCCCTGGCCGGTGACCAGGTCGAAGGGCTCGGTCGCGGCGTGGCGGAACTCGAGCTCGATGTCGATCGCGTCCTCGCCCTCCAGGATGTCGGCCAGGTCCGCGAGGACCTCTCCGCCGTCCGTGACGACCTTTCCGCCTTCGAGGAGCAGCTCGGCGGTCGCCCACGCGGGGTGGTACGAGCCGTTCTTGCGCCGGCCGATCTCCAGGACCGCCTCGCGGACGGCCTCACAGGTGTTCTTCACGGCGCCACCGGTCATGTACGTCTGCCGCGAGGCGGACGTGGAACCGGCGGAGCCGACCTGCGTGTCGGCCGGGTGGATGGTCACCTGCGTGACACCCAGCTCGGTACGGGCGATCTGCGCGTGGACGGTGATGCCGCCCTGGCCGACCTCCGCCATGGCCGTGTGGACCATCGCGACCGCTTCGCCGTTGATGACCTCGAGGGTCACGCGGGCGGTGGAGTAGTCGTCGAAGCCCTCGGAGAAGCCGACGTTCTTGATGCCGACCGCGTAGCCGACGCCGCGGACGACGCCTTCACCGTGGGTGGTGTTCGACAGACCACCGGGCAGCGCGCGGACGTCCGCGCTCTCGCCGGCGGACTCCCACTGGCGCTCCGGCGGCAGCGGACGGGCCTTGACCCGGCGCAGCAGCTCGGCGACGGGCGCCGGAGCGTCCACGACCTGGCCGGTGGGCATGATCGTGCCCTGCTCCATGGCGTTGAGCTGACGGAACTCGACCGGGTCCATGCCGAGCTTCGCCGCGAGCTTGTCCATCTGGGCCTCGTAGGCGAAGCAGGCCTGGACGGCGCCGAAGCCGCGCATCGCGCCACAGGGCGGGTTGTTCGTGTAGAGCGCGATCGCCTCGATGTCCACGTCCTCCAGGACGTACGGACCGACCGAGAGGGAGGAGGCGTTGCCCACGACCGCCGGGGAAGCGGACGCGTACGCGCCGCCGTCCAGGACGATCTTGCACTTCATGTGCGTGAGCTTGCCGTCCTTGGTGGCGCCGTGCTCGTAGTACAGCTTCGCCGGGTGACGGTGCACGTGGCCGAAGAAGGACTCGAAGCGGTTGTAGACGATCTTGACCGGCTTGTTCGTGGCCAGGGCCAGGAGGCAGGCGTGGATCTGCATCGAGATGTCTTCGCGGCCACCGAACGCGCCGCCGACGCCCGAGAGCGTCATGCGGACCTTCTCCGGCGGCAGGCCCAGGACCGGGGCGATCTGCTGGAGGTCCGAGTGCAGCCACTGGGTGGCGACGTACAGCTCGACACCGCCGTCCTCGGACGGCACGGCCAGGCCGGACTCCGGGCCGAGGAAGGCCTGGTCCTGCATGCCGAAGGTGTACTCGCCCTCGACGATGACGTCGGCGCGCTTGCGGGCCTCTTCCACGTTGCCGCGGATGATCGGCTGGCGGTGCACGATGTTCGGGTGCGGGACGTGACCGATGTGGTGGTCGTCGCGGCCCTCGTGGATCAGCGGCGCGCCCTCGGCGAGGGCGGAGGCCTCGTCCGTGACGAGCGGCAGCTCACGGTAGTCGATCTTGATCTTGGCGGCCGCGCGGCGGGCGGTCTCCGGGTGGTCGGCGGCCACGAGGGCGACCGGCTCACCGTGGTGACGTACCCGGCCGTTGGCGAGAACCGGGGTGTCCTGGATCTCGAGGCCGTAGTTCTTCATCTCGGCCGGCAGGTCGTCGTACGTCAGGACCGAGTAGACGCCCGGCATCGCCAGGGCCTCGGAGATGTCGATCGAGACGATCTCGGCGTGGGCGACGGTGCTGCGGAGCGTCTGGCCCCACAGCATGTCCTCGTGCCACATGTCCGAGGAGTACGCGAACTCACCGGTCACCTTGAGGGTGCCGTCCGGGCGCAGCGTGGACTCGCCGATGCCGCCCTTGTTGTGCTTCTGCGTGACGTTGGTCGGCGTACCCGCCGGGACCGTGCGCGTGTTCTGGGCCATGGTCAGACCGCCTCAGACTGACGGGCGGCCGCGAGGCGGACCGCGTCGAGGATCTTCTCGTAGCCCGTGCAGCGGCAGAGGTTGCCGGACAGGGACTCACGGATGTCCTGGTCGGACGGGGAGGGGTTCTCCTCCAGCAGCGCGTCCGCCTGGACCAGGAGGCCCGGGGTGCAGAAACCGCACTGGACGGCGCCGGCGTCGATGAACGCCTGCTGGATGGTGGAGAGCTCGACGCCCTCGCCGGTCTGGGAGTCGCCCGGCTTGGCCTGCCACTGCTTGGCCGCGTCCAGGGAGACGCCGCCCTTGCTGCCGCAGCCGCCGCCGGTGCCACAGGCACCGCCGTGGCCGTGCTCGTCGCGCTGCTTGGCGAACTCCGCCAGGCCCTCGACGGTCACGACGTCGCGGCCCTCGACCTGACCGGCCGCGACCAGACAGGAACAGACCGGCACGCCGTCGAGACGGACGGTGCAGGAACCGCACTCGCCCTGCTCACAGGCGTTCTTCGAACCGGGCAGGCCCAGGCGCTCGCGCAGGACGTAGAGAAGGGACTCGCCCTCCCAGACGTCGTCGGCTTCCTGCGGACGGCCGTTGACAGTGAAATTGACGCGCATGATTACGCAGCCCCTTCAAGCGAGCGGCCGTTGTTCGAACCGCGGTACTGCTCCCACGTCCAGACGAGCTGACGGCGAGCCATGATGCCGACCGCGTGGCGGCGGTACTTCGCCGTGCCGCGGACGTCGTCGATCGGGTTGGCCGCGCCGGAGGCGAGGTCACCGAACTGCTTGGCGATCGACGGGGTGATGACCTTGCCGGACTCCCAGAAGCCACCCTCTTCGAGCGCGGCGTTGAGGAACTCCTCGGCGGCCTTCGCCCGGATCGGGGTCGGCGCGGCCGAACCGATACCGGTGCGGACCGTGCGGGTCTCGGGGTGCAGCGCCAGGCCGAACGCGCAGACGGCGATGACCATCGCGTTGCGGGAGCCGACCTTGGAGTACTGCTGGGGGCCGTCCGCCTTCTTGACGTGGACGGTCTTGATGAGCTCGTCGGCGGCCAGCGCGTTGCGCTTGACGCCGGTGTAGAACTCGTCGATCGGGATCAGGCGGGATCCGCGTACGGACTCCACCTCGACCTCGGCACCCGCCGCGAGGAGCGCGGGGTGGGAGTCGCCGGCCGGCGAGGCGCAACCGAGGTTGCCGCCGACACCGCCGCGGTTACGGATCTGCGGGGACGCGACCGTGTGCGAGGCGAGCGCGAGTCCCGGAAGCTCCGTGCGGAGGTTCTCCATGATCTGCGTGTACGGGACGGAAGCGCCGAGCCGGACCACGTCCTCCCCGACCTCCCACTCCCGCAGGAGACCGATGCGGTTCAGGTCCAGGAGGTACTCCGGCCGACGGTGGTCGAAGTTGATCTCGACCATCACATCGGTGCCACCCGCAATCGGCACAGCTGTGGGGAACTCGGCCTTAGCGGCGAGCGCCTCCTCCCAGCTGGCGGGGCGAAGGAAGTCCATGTGCGGCTCTCTTCTTCTTAATCGGGTCGTTCACTTCAAGCCAGGAGGCCGTTGGGCCCTCGACTGGTCGTTCACGTGCTGTTAACGCGGTGTGGACTCAGTACACCGGCCCTGCGTCCCCCGGGTGCAGTCACCGAAACCATGAAGGAGTTGGCTGGGGACCTCCCTCGTCTTGTAGATTCGTATGAAAGGCAGGATGCGACGACCTGCCCGATTTCCAACGGCAACATTCGAGACAGATCGGCGGCGACATCATGCGGCTGCGCGCACTGCTGGAAACCGAGGCGCTGGGGCTGCGGCTGCTGGGCGGCGAGGAAGAACTCGACCGGACGGTCCGCGGGGTCATGACGACCGACCTGAGGGATCCCAGCCGATACCTATCCGGAGGGGAACTGGTCCTCACTGGCCTGGCATGGAGACGAAATTCGGCCGACTCCGAGCCGTTCGTACGAATCCTCGCGAGCGCCGGCGTGGCCGGGCTGGCGGCCGGCGAGGCCGAGCTGGGTGACATTCCCGACGACCTGGTCACGGCGTGTCTGCGCAACCGTCTGCCGTTGTTCGCCGTAAACGAGGACGTTGCATTCGCCACCATCACCGAGTACGTGGTGCGGCAGGTGTCGGGAGAGCGTGCCGGGGACCTCGCGGCCGTCGTGGACCGCCATCGGCGGCTCATGACCTCCGGTCCGGCCGGTGGCGGACCCGATGTGGTGCTGGATCTGCTCACCACGGACCTCGATCTCCGGGCCTGGGTGCTCTCGCCCACCGGCCGGCAGATCGCCGGGGCGGGCGAGCCGCTGGCGCCGGGCATCTGCGCGGCACTGGCGAGCGAGCACCTCGCGGCGGTCCGGACGGGCCGCAGGGGCCCGCACCGGATCTCCCTCCAGGGTATTACCTACTCCCTCTTCCCGATCAGGGGACACGGGCGCGGCCCCGCGGGCCCGGCGGCCCGGGACGTCCGCGAGAGCGTGCTCTCCGACTGGCTGCTGGCCGTCGAGGCCGACGCCGGCGACTGGCCCGCCGAGCGGCTCGACCTGCTCCAGGGCGTCACCCAGCTCATCGCGGTGGAGCGGGACCGCCGCGACGCGGCCCGTACGGTGCGCCGCCGCCTCGCCCAGGAGGTCCTGGAGCTGGTCCAGACGGGCGCTCCGCCCGCCGAGATCGCCGCCCGCCTGCGGGTGGCTGCGCCGGTCCTGCTGCCCGGCCTGGGCACCGCCCCGCACTGGCAGGTCGTCGTGGCCCGGGTGGACTGGGACGGCGGTGACATCGCCGGCGGCCCCGTCGCCCAGTCGCTGCTGGAGGAGATCCTCGTCGACCCGTCGGTCTCCGGGCCGGAACCCTCGGACAGGATCGCCGTCGCGCACGCCGGGGACGAGGCGATCGCCCTCGTACCGCTGCCCGCGCCCGCCGGAGAGCCCGGCGAGGAGAAGGGCCCCGACACCGCCCTGCACGCGGAAACGCTGCTCGCGGCCGTACGGGACCCCCTGGCGGCCGGACTCGCCGACGACGGCCGGCTCACCCTGGGCGTCAGCGCGGCCGTGTCCTCCGCCGAGGGCCTGCGCGGGGCCCTGGAAGAGGCCCGTCACGCCCGCCGGGTCGCGGCGGCCCGCCCGGGCCGGGTCTGCGCTGCCGGCCACCACGAGCTGGCCTCGCACGTCCTGCTGCTCCCGTTCGTCCCGGACGACGTCCGCCGCGCCTTCACGGCCCGGCTGCTGGACCCGCTGCGGGACTACGACCGCCGCCACCGGGCGGAGCTCATCCCGACCCTCGAGGCGTTCCTGGACTGCGACGGCTCGTGGACCCGCTGCGCGACCCGGCTGCACCTCCACGTCAACACGCTGAGGTACCGGGTCGGGCGAATCGAGCAGTTGACGGCGCGGGATCTTTCCCGGCTGGAGGACAAGCTCGATTTCTTCCTGGCACTGCGGATGAGCTGAGAAGATCCACCGCCGACCGGCCGGGGGGCCGGTCGGGACCGAGTGGAGGCCGACTGGAGGCCGGGCGGGGGCGACTGATGATCCGTCCGGACTTTGTGAAAGAGTTCACCCGACCCCTTGGCCGAACCTGCCGATCCGTGCTCTCATTTCGCCCCAGGGCTCAACGACGTGCTGCTTGGTTGCTTTGGGGAGGGCAATGTGGCGGATACCGCCATGTCCAGTGCCGGAACTATCGGGGGAGACGACCCCCTCCAGCGGGCGATATGGCGGCTGCGCTCGCGCGGCTGTTGGACCGACGCGGCGGCCCTGCTGACGCCGCACCTGCACGATGCCGGAGCCGCGGTGCAGCGGACCGGGCTGCTGGTCGAACGCTGCCTCTTCACCGGGCAGGGCTGGGCCGAGGCGGAGGACGCGCTGCGGGTGGCCGAAGCCGTCTCCCAGGACGACGACGACCGGGGCGCGGCCGCGTGCGAGCGCGGTCACCTGGCGTACGCGGCGACCGTACTGGGCGTGCGCGACCGGGCCGACGAGGCCCGCTCGGCGCTCGGCCGGGCGGCGGCGCTGCTGTCTCCGGGGTCCCGCACCCGGCCGCTGCTGGACTTCCGGCGGGGCCTGGTGGCCGAGCACCTGGCGGACGCGCCTTCCTCCGCCCTGCCGGCGTACCGGCGGGCCCACGCGGGCGCCCTGGCCCACGGCGACACCCTGCTGCTGTCCTTCACCTGGCGGCACCTGGCGGCGCTGGCCCTGCGGGACGGGGAGGTCGCCGAGGCCCGCAAGGGCTTCGCGGAGTCCCTCCGCATCCGGGAGGACCTGGGCTTCCTGGTCGGCACTGCCCCGGCGCTCGCGGCCCTGGCCGAAGCCGAACCGGAACCGGAGGCCGCCCGCCTCCGCGCGGAGGCCCGCCGCCTCTTCCACCTCCTGGGCGGCATCCCCACCTGGCTGGCGGACCAGCTCCACCCCGTACCTTCTTGACGGACTCCGTCCGGCGGCGGCCGGGCGGGGCTGCCGCCACCGCCGTCCCGGCGTGGGCCCGGTGGGCGGGTGGCGGCTGGGGTTCGGCCCTGCGGGGCAAAGTCCCCTACCCGCCCTTCCACCGTTCCCAGGGCTCTGCCCTGACCCGGTCCTCAAACGCCGGACGGGCTGAAAGCGGGGCCCCGGGCTACGCCCGGAAAGGGGAACCGGGCTACGCCCGGACTCCTGGGGCTCCGCCCCAGACCCCGGTCCTCAAACGCCGGACGGCTGAAAGACCAAACCCCGGCCGAGCTGAAAGACCCCACCACGGGCGGGGCAG
>NZ_JBHWMB010000003.1:0-14297 GCF_042730015.1 Streptomyces sp. NPDC059957
GGGGCAAGGGGCCCGCGGACGCCCGGGGCGGGCCCGGGGGAGCGGTCCCGGCGGCGGCCTCGGCGCCGGGGGTCATCGGCAGGGAAGCGGCCAGCGCCAAGGCGGCCAGCGCGACCGTGGCGGACACCCGGGGCATGCGCATGGCGGGCCTCTCATCTCAACGGACCTTCCGATGAGATCCGGCGGGCGGCCCCCTGTACAGGACCGGCGGCCGGTGTCGCGCTCAATGCCCCCGTTGCCGCGGAATCCGCCCCCGCTTGCCGTACGTGAGCGCCGCCCGCAGCTCGGGATCGGTGACCGCGCGCAGTCCCCGCAGCGCCACCGCGGTGAGCGAGCCCCGCACGCCCCGCTCCCGGCCCAGCTCTACGAGGAGCCGCCGGCCGGCGGGGGAGGCCCACCCGGACTGCGCGTGCCCCTCGACGCGGGCTATGGCCAGGCAGCCCAGCGCGAGGATCAGCGGCAGCGCGAACCAGCACAGGATCATGGTGGTCGTGGTCCCCGGATCGGGTACGCACAGCGCGGCCCCCAGCATGCCGAGGACCAGCAAGGTGGCCTGCCGGACCGCCCGGACCCCCGCGTAGACCTCCTGCTGGGCCCCGTCGCGCAGGGCGAGCCCGGCCTCCGAGAGCCGGTCCGCGAGGGCCCGTACGGCCGGATCCCGCGCCGCGACCGCCCGTACGGAGGTCACCGGCTCCTGTCCGTCCGGCCCGAACGCGCCGAGCACCGAGCACTCGTGCGGATCGCGGCCCACCGGGTCGACCACCGTCACCCAGCCGGTGTACGCGAGCAGCAGCCGCCGCTGGCGCTGCATCGACAGCAGCGTCAGCTCGGCCACCCGCTCGGGGCCGCCGGCGAGGTAGGCGGCCTCGTACAGGTTCAGCTCGTCGTGGTGGTGGTCGTGGCGCACGGCGCTGCCCGGCGGGGGCTCCGCCAGTTCGGCGGCGGCCTTCAGGAGGCGGGTGCACGCGATCAGCAGCCCTGCCCAGGCAAGGAGGAGGAACAGGACCCAGAACATGTCCGAGTTCTACAAGACGTGGAACCGGCAGGTACAGGGCCCAGCCGAGGTGTGAGCAGCTCGTGACGGGTCCGTGATGGACGGTCAGGAACTGCTGCTACAGCTCGAACTGGACGAACTGCTACAACTCGAACCGCTGGAGCTGCTGGAGCAACTCGATCCGCCGGAGCTGCCGGAACAGCTCGAACCGCCGCCCCCACCGCCCCCGCAACTGCTCCCGGAGGACCCGCAGACCGACCCCGAGGATCCGCAGCCCGATCCACCGGACCCACCGGACCCGCCGCCGTCGGAACCCGCGCACCAGACGACCGGGATCACCTCGTCCCCGGATCCCCAGGAGGAATCGGAGCCGCCGGTACGCCCGTGTGACTGGGCCGCCGCCAGCCGGGTCCCGCGGGCCGCCGGCACCAACTGCCCGCGCAGGTACGGGTCCCGCAGGCCCCGCAGCCCGAACAGCGAGGTCTGGACGTACGGGTTCTGGTCGGCCCCGTAGTGCGCGCGGATGGCGCGCAGCGCCGCGGCTCCCGCCGGGGTGATCCGCTGCCGGGCCCGGGAGGCGCCGACGGTGCCCACGATGATGCCGCCCAGCAGGACGGGCAGCACCTCGGCGATGAACGGCACCCCGACCGACCCGGCCCCCTCCTGGAGCACGAAGGCGACGAAGGACAGCGGCAGCGAGAGGAACAGCACCACCCCGCACACCACCGCCTGGACCACCCCGTGGCGCAGCCAGCGGTGCCGGCCGCCCGGGGTGGCGATCAGGCCGCGGGCGGCCAGTGCGTCACCGGTCTCCTGCACGGCCGGGTCCCGCATGGCGGCGTAGCGGATCTGGTACAGCCACCCGGACGGGGCGCCCTGACAGGCCTGGAGCACGGCCCGCTGGGCGGGGTCGCCGCCCCGCACCCCGGGCCGCACCTGGACGATGCCGGGCCCGCCGGCCAGCATCCGGCCGTCGCAGAGCAGCGAGACGAGCGCGGCGTCCACCACCGCCCCCGGGCCGCCGGCCATGAACGCGGCCTCGGACAGGTCGTGCAGGCGCGGGGAGGGGCCGAGGGTGGGCGGCCGCGACCGCCGCAGGCCGCGCACGAGGACGACGCTGGACGCGATGACGCCGATCCAGACGGCCACGGCGAGGAAGTCGAAGAAGTTCATGCCGCCCTCCCCACCAGGGCGCGGGCCCAGCGCACGGCCCGGCCAGGCGGCCTGGCCCCGGCCCGGTCCCGCCACCAGAGCGTGAGCCGGCGCCGGGCGGCGGGGTCGGCCGGCAGGTCACGGACCAGCAGGTGCTCGGCGAAGTCCAGCGCGTCGCGCCGGTATCCGGCGGTCATGGGCCGCTGCCGGGCGTACCCGAGGAAGGCCTCCCGGTACGCGTCCTCCCCGCCCAGGATCCCGGGCAGCTCGGGCGCCAGCTTCGCCACGACCCCGGCCCGCTTGGCCGCGAGCGCCCGCGCCTGTACGCGGACCCGCTGCCGGTCGAACCCCTCGGGCACGGGCGTCCCGGCAACGAGCGCCGACAGCAAGGCGGCCTGCCCGATCCCGACCCGAGTCCGCGCGGCATCCAGCCCACTGCCCGCCGAGCCGGAACCCATCCCGGCCCCGCCGACGTGAGCCGGACCGGAGCCCGCCTCAGCCTCAGCCTCGTCGGCGTGCGCGACGTGTGCCGCGCCGGAGGCATCCTCAGCCTCGCCGGCGTCTGAGGCGCGGGTCCGGGCAGCGCCCGGGGAACGGTGGAAGGGAGGGTAGGGGACAGCCCCCGCAGGGCCGCCCAGCACCCCCCGGATCGCGGCCAGCTCACCCGCCAACTCGGCGTCGGCCGGAAAGTCGTCGTCCCGCTCCAGCAGGACCCCCGGCGGGTCCACCCGGGCCCGCAGCTGCGCGAGAATCTCCAGCACAGCCGCCGGCACGGGATGCGCGTGCGTGTCGTGCCACACCCCACCCCGCTCCACGCCCCCGGCGACGTGCACGTACGCCAGCGCCTCCAGCGGGATCCCGTCCAGCACGGCGAGCGGGTCCTCCCCCCGGTTGATCCGGTTGGTGTGCAGGTTGGCCACGTCGATGAGCAGCCGCACCCCGGTCCGCTCCACGAGCTCTGTCAGGAACTGACCCTCGGTGAGCTCCTCCCCGGGCCACGACACCAGCGCCGCGATGTTCTCCAGCGCGAGCGGCACCGGCAGCGCGTCCTGCGCGATCCGCACGTTCTCGCAGAGCACGTCCAGCGCGTCCCGGGTCCGCGCCACGGGCAGCAGGTGCCCGGCTTCCAGCACCGGTCCCGGCGCCACCGAGGAGGTCCGTACGAAGGCGATGTGCTCGGTGACCAGCGGAGCCCCCAGCGCCACCGCGCGCTCCCCGAGCGCGGCCAGCTTCGCCGGGTCCGGCCGGTCGGCGCCGCCGATGCCCAGCGAGACCCCGTGCGGCACCACGCGGACTCCGCGTGCGAGCAGCCGCTCCAGCGACTCGGGCAGGTGGCCGGGGCAGATGTTCTCCGCGACGACCTCGACCCAGTCCAGGCCCGGAAGTCCTTCCACCGCCCCCGCGATCTCCGGCCGCCAGCCGATGCCCACCCCCAGGTGTGCCATGGGCTTCATGTCCCCTCGCCCCCTCTCATCGGTCCGTGTGCCGATGTCATGGCCCCGACGGAGCCGGGCCAACCCGCCCAGAGGGACGTTCAGAGCAACATTTGAGGTTCCCGGCCCGGGCCGCCTTCCCGATCCCCTTCCGGATGCCGGGAGCCCGGCCTGATCGACAGGACGCCCTAGAGCCGCGCCCGCAGCGCCGGATGGTCCGCGACCACCGTGCACGAGCCCGGCGCGATCTCGGTGAACCCCGCGTCCCGCACCACCGGCAGCCCGCTCCCGGACAGCTCCGCCCACCGCTCGCGCGCGGCCGTCCGTACGGCCAGCCGGAAGCCCGACTCCCGCCACGCGGCGCGCTCCGGGCCGGTCAGCTCCCACCAGGCGAGCTGCGCCGCGTGTCCGGCCTGGGCCATGGCCTTGCCGGCCGACATGTCCAGACCGGGGTTGAGCCAGAGGACCGGCAGTCCGGACTCCGCCGGAGCGACCGGCTCCGGGTCGTCCAGGTCGGTGCCCGATACCTGGAGCTTGGCCAGTTCCTTGGGCCAGCCGTCGAGCGGCACCGGCGGGAAGACCCGTACCTCCGAGTCCGCGCCGTGGACCGTGAGGCCCGGCAGGGTCCCGGCCTTGCGCCACTCCGCGCCGCGCGCCCTGCGCACCACCTTGCGGATCCGCGCGTCCTGCCAGTCCCGGACCGCCGCCGCCCACTCGCCCTCGCCGGCCGACCGCTCGTCGGTGAGCAGGGCGAGCACCGCGCGGGCGGCCGTCTCCAGGGCGTCGGTGCGGGCCGGCGGCTCGGCCTTCTCGATCCGCACGACCAGCGGGAGGACGTACTGCGGTGCGTCGTCGCGGGCGATCCGCTCCTGCCGGAAGGGGCTGTCGGACCCGACTGCGGGTACCTGGGTGTCGTGGCGCGTGTCCTCGGTGCTCATCCGGCCAAGGATGCCAGCCTCCGCCTCCAGGCTGATGCCCGAGGGGCCCGGGACGGGCGAGGATCGACGGCATGAACCCAGTCCTTCGGCTCGATGATCCGGGGCGGCTCCGGGGAGGCGGTCCAGCTGGGGCTCAGCGGCGAGGGCTTCGTCATCGTCCGCCCGAGCGAGGCCGTCGAGTCGGCCGCCGCGCACTGACCGGCCACTGACCGCCCACGCCGCGGGCGCGGCGCGGGTGAGTAGGCTCGTACGCATGGACCAGACGGAGCAGCACGCCACCGACTCCTCGTACTGCCCCGCCCCCGCGGCTCCCGCCGGGCGGGTGGCCGGGCCGCCCTACGCCGACTGCGTGGAGTGCGGGAAGCCCACCGAGTACGGGGTCGCGACACCGGGCGTGGTGCTGTGCCCGGTGTGCGAGTGGCAGGACGCGCAGCGCACGGCCTGCTCCGGCTGAGGCCGGAGCAGGGGTACGCGGGCTACTTTCCGATCAGGTCGGAGACCTTGACGAAGCGGTAGCCGCGCTTTCGCAGCTCCGGGACGATCTTCCGGATGGCCTCCTCGGTGACCGGGGCGGCGCTGCGCGTGCAGTGCATGACCACGACCGAGCCGGGCTTCACCCCGGCCAGCACCTGCTCGGCCACCGCGTCGGGATCCGTCGCGAACGCGTCCCCGCTGACCACGTCCCACTGGACGGCCGTGACCTTGGCCGTGGAGATGGCCCGCAGCGCCTGGTCGTCGTAGCAGCCGCCGGGGAAGCGGAAGTACGGGACGGTGTTGACCGCGCCCGCCTTGCGGAAGGCCTCGAAGGCCCGGTCCACGTCGGCGCGTGCGGCGGCCCCGTCGAGCGTGGGGAGCCCGTAGCAGGGGGACTTGAAGGCGTGGTGGCTGTACGAGTGGTTCGCGATCTCGAAGTTCGGGTCGGTGCCGATGGACTTCGCCTGGTCCGGGTACTCCTCGGCCCAGCGGCCCGTCATGAACACCGTCGAGGGCACCTTGAGGGTGCGCAGCGTGGAGATCAGCCCCGGGTTGTCGAAGCGCTCGCCGCCCGCCGCGCGCGGCCCCTGGTCGGAGGTCATGTCGGCGTCGAAGGTCAGCGCCACCGTTTTGTCGGTCGCCTGCTTCGCGCGGTCGAAGACGGGGGTCAGACCGCCCGGACCAGGTGCCATGGTCGGCGCCTTGCCCGGGGCCCCGGGCTGCGGGGTCACCGGCGGACTGCTCCCGGGGCTCGCCGGCGGGGCGGCGGATCCCGCGGCGGAAGGGGAGGCGGAGGCCGGAGCGGAGGGGGCCGCGGAGGCTCCCATCCGGGCCTGGCCGCCGGCGTCCGACGTACTGGTGCCGCCCCCGCACGCGGCGAGGGCGGCACTGAGAGCTGCTACGGCCGCGACGGCAGCCGTCCTGCGCACTGAGATGGTCACATACGCAAAATATATGACTATGTGGCAAGCAAGCGGGTGCGGCACTCCTCCACGTCGAAGTCAGCCTTCGGGTACTGAGGGGCGATGCCCTCCAGGTGTTCCAGCAGCAGTTTGCTGATCGCCCAGTTGCGGTACCACTTGCGGTCCGAGGGGACCACGTACCAGGGCGCGGCGTCCGTGGAGCAGCGCTCCAGGGCCAGCTCGTACGCCTGCTGGTACGCGGGCCACATGGAGCGCTCCTCGATGTCGCCCGCGTTGAACTTCCAGTGCTTGTCCGGGTTGTCGAGCCGCTCCAGGAGCCGCTTGCGCTGCTCCTCGTAGCCGATGTGGAGGAAGACCTTCACCACGGTGACGCCGTCGTCGGCGAGGGACTTCTCGAACCGGTTGATCTGCGCGTAGCGGCGGCCCAGCTGACTGCGCGGCACCAGGTCGCGGACGCGGGCGATGAGGACGTCCTCGTAGTGCGAACGGTCGAAGATGCCGATCTCACCGGGCTGGGGGAGCGCCTTCATGATGCGCCAGAGGAAGGGGTGGTTCTGCTCCTCGGACGTGGGTGCCTTGAAGGCCTTGATCCGGCAGCCGGAGGGGTTGAACAGGCCGATCACGTGCTTGACGGTGCCGCCCTTGCCGCTGGTGTCCATGCCCTGGAGCACGAGCAGGACGCGGCGGCGGTCGCCCGCGGTGCTGGCGGCGTAGAGCCGTTCCTGGAGGGAGGCGAGCCGTTCACCCATCTGGGCGGTGGCCGCCACGCCGGCCGCCTTGTCGGTGGGACCGGCCGGGGTCGCTCCGGGGTGGAAGGCTCCGAGGTCGACGCGCTCGCCGGAGGGGACGCGGAGCAGGGGGCTCAGGGGGGTGTCGTAGCCGTACTCGTAGCCGAGTCCGTGCCCGTGCCCATGTCCGTGTCCGTGGCCTCCGGCCTTGCGGGTGCCGCCCTTGGAGCCCTTGGAGTTCTCGGCGGAGATGCGGAGCAGCTCGCGGAGGGAGAGGGGCTTGGACTTCGACTTCCCGCCGGTGGAGGTGGAGGTGGAGGTGGTGGCCGCGTCGCTGCGGGGATCGGCCTTCTCGCCCTTGGCGGGCGCGACGGCCGGTTCCGCGGCCTCCTCGGAGGCGGCCTTGAAGGCCTTGCGGGCCTTGGGGACCTTGGCAGGCTTCTTGGCCTTGGAAGGCTTCTCGGCCTTCTCCGACTTCTCGGCCTGGCCCGCGTTGGTGGCGTCGGCGGACTTCGCTGCCTTGGCGGGCTTCTCGGCCTTCTCTCCCTTGGGCTGCTTCGAGGCCTTCGAGGCCCCTGCGCCCTTGGCGCCCGTGGCGGACTTGGAGGACTTGGAGGCCTTCGGGGTCTCCGCGTTCTCGGCGGCCTTGGCCGCCCTCGCGGGCTCGGTGCCCTTCCCGGACTTCGCCGTCTCCGTCGGCTCGGCCGACCCCTTCGGCTTCCTGCTGTCCTTCTTGGCCACCGCTACCTACCTCGATCCGTCGACTCCATCCGATCCTCCACCACAACGCAGTCGACCGCGACGTGGCGAAAGACCGGGCCGGGCGGGCCGGAAGGCGGTACGGACGGGCCGGAAGGCAGTACGGATCAGTGCCATGGGCCCGTCACCGCGAAGGTGGTCCCGGGCGTGTACGCGTTCACGTACATGGTCCGGGCGTCCGGGGAGAAGGTGACCCCGGCGAACTCGCCCCACTCCGGCGCCCCCGGCTTCCCGATGTCGGCCGCGTTGCGGGCCACCGGGTAGACCTCGCCGCCGGGGGTCACGCCGAAGACGTACTGCGCACCGCCGCCGTCCTCGCACACCATCAGGCCGCCGTCGGGCGCCAGACAGATGTTGTCCGGGGAGTCGCCGGGCAGCTGGATGTCGGCGGCCGGGCCGAACACCACGTCGAGCCGGAGCCGCGCGCGCCGCGGGTCGTAGAACCACACCTGGCCGTGGTGGTCGGCGGGGGAGCCCTCGCGGGTGCGGGAGTAGCTGGAGACGAAGTGGACGCCGCCGTCGCCCCAGTAGCAGCCCTCCAGCTTCTGCGCGTGGGTGATGCCGCCGGGGCCGAAGTCCTGGAGCCGGATCGGGGTCCCGGACGCGGACGGGTCCGGGACGGGGACCCACTCCACAGGGAACTCGGACCCGGGCTCGTCCACCACCGCGAGGTTCGCCAGCCCGGGGACGCGCAGGGCCTCCAGCTCGCCGCCGGCGCGCAGGGAGCCGGGGCCGCCCAGCGGGCGGGCGGGCAGGAACCGGTAGAAGAGCCCGAAGGGTTCGGTGAAGGCGTCCTCGGTCTCGT
This sequence comes from Streptomyces sp. NPDC059957, assembly GCF_042730015.1. Lineage (NCBI taxonomy): Bacteria > Bacillati > Actinomycetota > Actinomycetes > Kitasatosporales > Streptomycetaceae > Streptomyces > Streptomyces sp. NPDC059957. Next base: position 8,207 of record NZ_JBHWMB010000003.1, read on the forward strand.
AGACCACACCGAGGTACGGGTCCACGGCGACGGCCTCGTGTGCGAAGCGGCCCATCGCGGTGAGCGGGACGGCGCCGGAGCGGCGGGGGTCGGCGGGGTCGACCTCGAAGACGTAGCCGTGGTCGCGGGTGTAACCGGCGGTGCCCGCGCGGTCCTCGGTCTCCTCGCAGGACAGCCAGGTGTTCCAGGGAGTACGGCCGCCCGCGCAGTTGACGGCGGTGCCGGCGAGGGCGACGCGCTCGCCGGTGACCCGGCCGGCCGGGTCCAGGTCGAGGAGGGTGCAGCCGCCGAGGGCGTACGGGTCGTAGGTGAGCCCCTCGACGGGAGGGACCCGCAGGGCGGCGGTGGTGCGGTTCTCGTGGTTGCGCACCAGCCGGACGCGGCCCTGCCCGGCGTCGAAGGCGGCCATGCCGTCGAAGTTGCCCGGGATGCTGCCCTCGCCCGAACGCAGCGGGTCGCCGGCGCGCGAGAGGACGCGGTACGTGAACCCGGCGGGCAGATCGAGCAGCCCGGCGGGGTCGGTCACGAGCGGGCCGTAGCCGCGGGTGGAGGCGGGGGCGGCCGTACCCCTACCAGCGCTCTTGCCGCGCGCGCCCGCGACCGCGCCCGCTCCTGGTGCGGCTCCGGCGAAGAGGGCGCCGAGCGATCCGGCGAAGGAGATGGTGGCGGCCGCCATCAGACTGCGTCGGCTCAGGTTCATCGGAAACTCCGGGTGCGGGGGCGGTCTTCGACCGGCCCGTGGTACCACGCCGCCGCGCCGACCTCGCCGCGCCGCGCGGGCACCGGCCCCGGCCGGTGGTGCGGGGCCCGCTGCGCGGGGCGAAGTCCCCGCTGTTGCCGCTGCGCGGGGCAGAGTCCCCGCTGTGCCCGTTGCCGCTGCGCGGGACAGAGTCTCCCCGCTGCAGCCCTCACCGCTGCGCGGGACAGAGTCCCCTACCCGCCCTTCGCCCGTTCCCCGGGGCTGCGCCCCGGACCCCCTGGGGCTCCGCCCCGGACCCCGCGCCTCGAACGGCGGCGGGGCTGGACTGGGGCGGAGCGCAGGAGTCAGGCCAGCTTCGCGCTGAGGGTGATGGTCGTGCCCGTCAGGGCCTGGCTGACCGGGCAGTTCTGCTTGGCGTCCTCGGCCGCGGCGACGAACGCGTCGTTGTCCAGGCCCGGTACCTCGCCCTCGACGGTGAGGTGGATCCCGGTGATGCCCTTGCCCGGCACGAAGGTGACGGCGGCGGAGGTGGTCAGCTTGGCCGGCGGGTTGCCCGCCTTCGCGAGACCGTTCGAGAAGGCCATGTTGAAGCAGCTCGAGTGCGCGGCGGCGATGAGCTCCTCCGGGCTGGTCCGCCCGTTCGCCTCCGCGTCGGTGCGCGCGGGCCAGGAGACGGGGTAGCTGCCGAGGCCGGACGAGTCGAGCGTGACGACGCCCTTGCCTTCGAACAGGTCGCCTTCCCAGACGGCATGTGCATTGCGGGTAGCGCCAGCCATGGTGGATCCCTTCGCAGAAGTGGAAACGGCCGGCCCGCGGAACGGGCCGACGTCTCCAAACCTACTGGGACACCAGGGGCTTCGCGTCGCGTGCCAGCGCGGTGAGCCGCGAGATGGCCCGGAAGTACTTCTTGCGGTAGCCGCCGTTCAGCATCTCGTCACTGAACAGCTTGTCGAAGGGGACCCCCGCCGCCAGGACCGGGACCTCGCGGTCGTACAGCCGGTCGGCGAGGACCACGAGGCGCAGCGCCGTCGACTGGTCCGGGACCGGGCCGACGTCGGTGAGGCAGACGGCCGTTATGCCGTCGGTCAGGGCCCCGTACCGGCTGGGGTGGACCTTGGCCAGGTGCTCCAGCAGCCCGGGGAAATCGTCGAGGCTCGCGCCCTCGGTGGCGTACGCGGCCTTCGCCACCTGCTCGTCGGAGAACGGCGCGGGGGCCTCGGGCAGGCCGCGGTGGCGGTAGTCCTGGCCGTCGATGCGCAGCGGACGGAAGTGCGCGGAGAGCCCCTGGATCTCCCGCAGGAAGTCGGCGGCGGCGAAGCGGCCCTCGCCGAGCTTGCCGGGCAGGGTGTTGGAGGTGGCGGCCAGCGCCACGCCCTGCTCGACCAGGCGGCTGAGCAGGGAGGAGACGAGGACGGTGTCGCCCGGGTCGTCGAGCTCGAACTCGTCGATGCAGAGCAGACGGTGCCCGCCGAGGGTCTGGACCGTCTGCTGGAAGCCGAGCGCGCCGACGAGGTTGGTCAGCTCCACGAAGGTGCCGAAGGCCTTGAGGGCCGGCTCGGCCGGGGTGGCGTGCCAGAGGGAGGCGAGCAGGTGGGTCTTGCCCACGCCGTAGCCGCCGTCGAGGTAGACACCGCGCGGGCCGGTGGGGGCCACAGGCTTCTTCGAGAACCAGCGCTTCTTGCCCGAGCCGCTCGCGTGCGCCCCGCCGAGACCCGCGGCGAAGTCCGCGAGGACGGTGACGGCCTCGGACTGGCTGGGCTGGGCCGGGTCGGGGTTGTAGGTGTCGAAGCGCACCGAGTCGAAGCGCGGCGGCGGCACCATCTCGGCCACGAGCCGTTCGGCGGGCACCCGCGGCTCGCGGGCACACAGGGACTGCGGTCCCGCGTCGGCTATCGGGGGCCGCCCGGAGGCTGACGCTGAGGGCGAGAGTGATGTTGACACAGCTCTTAACTCTACGGGGCGTGGCACACTGCACCGATGCGACGCCTGTTCCCTGTGACCGATCAGACATCAGCGGACCAGACCGACCGTGAGTGGTCGCTGGACGAACTCGCCGAGGCGTACGAGTACCCGGAGCTCGGCCCGGACGGCCACTGGCTGCGGGCCAACATGGTCTCCACCCTGGACGGCGCGGCCCAGCACGACGGGCGCTCCCAGCCCATCTCCAACGAGACCGACATGCGGATCTTCGGCACCCTGCGGGCCCTGGCCGATGTGGTGGTCGTCGGTGCGGAAACGGTTCGCCAGGAGGGCTACCGCCCGGCGCGGGCCCGGGAGGCCTTCGCCGCCCGCCGCGCCGCCGCGGGTCAGGGGCCCGCCGCGGTCATCGCCGTGGTCTCCGCGAGCCTGGACCTGGACTTCTCGCTGCCGCTGTTCACCTCCCCGCTGGCGCCCACCCTGGTGCTCACGGGCGCCGCCGCCCCCGCCGACCGGGTCGCCGAGGCCGCCAAGGCCGGGGCCCAGGTGGTGGTGGCCGGCGACGGTGCGGGCGTGGATCCGGCCCGGGCCGTACGGGAACTCGCGGACCGTGGGCTGCGCCGCCAGCTCACCGAGGGCGGGCCCCGGCTGCTGGGCCAGTTCGTGGCCGCGGACGCGCTGGACGAGCTGTGCCTGACGATCTCGCCGATGCTCACGGCGGGTGACGCCCAGCGGATCTCCGGGGGGCCGTCCGTCACGGTTCCGCACCGGCTCGCAGCGGCCTGCCTGCTGGAAGAGGCCGGGTTTCTCTTCACGCGTTACCGTCGGATCTGAAGAGAGGCGGAATTAGTCGTTCCGCTTAGCTTCCGCTGGGCACATTAGTGGGCAGGTATAACCGCACAGGCCCCGTGCCACAGCGGGGCAGGATGGTTTCCGCAGGGGCCGGCCGGCCGGTCTCGGCCCACGAAGGAGAGGGCGTCCGTGTTCACGAGCGTATTGATGATCGAGCAGCCGCTGACCCCCGTCGACGTGGACTTCGTCACGACCCTCCACGGAGACGAGCAGGTCTCCTTCATCGTCCTCATGCAGCCCCGCGGCGACCGGGACCGGCTGCTGCGCGCCATCGACGACGTAGCGCTCGGTGAGCTTCCCGAGGCCATCCGCGAGGGCGACGAACCGGAGGGCGAGGCCGCCCGCGGCCCGGCCGAACTGGCGATCGAGCACTCCCTCGCGTCGCTGCGGGCCAAGGGAGCCAAGGCCGTCGGACAGATCGTCGAAGACCATCCGCTCGACAAGCTGAAGGCGGTGGTGGCCGAGACCAACGCCGACGAGGTGATCGTGCTGACCGCCCCGCACTACGTCGAGGAGTTCTTCCACCGGGACTGGGCCTCACGGGCGCGCCACAAGGTGGGCGTTCCGGTGCTCAAGCTCTTCGCCCACAAGGAATAGGGTGGAGGCGGCCGGACCGCGCATCCACGCACCCCGTACCCGCGCATCCGGCTGCCGTACGTACGCACTCGATCCTGGAGCTACCTGAATGAAGCCCGGCCTGCCGACCGCCATGGAACGGCCCCACTTCATCGGCATCGGCGGCGCCGGCATGTCCGGCATCGCGAAGATCCTGGCCCAGCGCGGCGCCCAGGTGGCCGGCAGCGACGCCCGTGACTCCGAGACCGCCCAGGCGCTGCGCGCCCACGGCGCCACGGTCCACATCGGGCACGCCGCCGGTCACCTCGCCGACGACGCCACCTGCGTGGTCGTCTCCAGCGCCATCCGCGCCGACAACCCGGAGCTGGCCCGCGCCGCCGAGCTGGGCATCCCCGTGGTGCACCGTTCCGACGCCCTGGCCGGGCTGATGGACGGCCTGCGGCCGATCGCCGTCGCCGGTACCCACGGCAAGACCACCACCACCTCGATGCTGGCCGTCTCCCTCTCGGCGCTGGGCCTGGACCCCTCGTACGCCATCGGCGGCGACCTGGACGCCCCCGGCTCCAACGCCCACCACGGCGAGGGCGACATCTTCGTGGCCGAGGCCGACGAGAGCGACCGCAGCTTCCACAAGTACACGCCGCAGGTCGCGATCATCCTCAACGCCGAGCTCGACCACCACGCGAACTACGCGTCGATGGACGAGATCTACGAGTCCTTCGAGACCTTCGTCGGCAAGATCCCGGCCGGTGGCACCCTGGTCATCGCCCACAGCCAGGCCGGCGCCGCCGAGATCGCCGGGCGGGTCAGCGGCAACCCCGACCTGATGATCGTCACGTACGGCGAGGAGCCCACGGCCGACGTCCAGATCACCAAGATCACCCCGCGCGGGCTGACCAGCGAGGTCACCGTCGTCATCGACGGCCGGATGCTCACCTTCACCGTGTCGGTGCCCGGCCGCCACTACGCGCACAACGCCGTCGCGGCCCTCGCCGCCGGCGTCGCGCTCGGCATCCCGGCGCACAACCTGGCCTCCGCCCTCGGCAAGTACACCGGGGTCAAGCGCCGCCTCCAGCTCAAGGGCGAGGCCGCCGGAGTCCAGGTCATCGACTCCTACGCGCACCACCCCACCGAGATGACCGCCGACCTGGAGGCCATCCGCGGCGCCGCCGGGGACTCCCGCATCCTGGTCGTCTTCCAGCCGCACCTGTTCTCCCGCACCCAGGAACTCGGCAAGGAGATGGGCCAGGCCCTCGCCCTCGCCGACGCCTCGGTCGTCCTCGACATCTACCCGGCCCGCGAGGACCCGATCCCCGGGGTCACCAGCGAGATCATCATCGCCGCCGCGCGCGCCGCCGGGGCCGACGTCACTCCCGAGCACTCCAAGGAAGCCGTCGCCGACGTCATCGCGGGAATGGCCAAGCCCGGCGATCTCGTTCTCACCATGGGTGCGGGCGATGTCACGGACCTGGGGCCGGCCATCCTGGCCCGTCTGTCGAACTGACGGCTCTGGGAAGAGCGGGAAAACGGGAGATCAGTCATGTCGTACGAGGTAGAGAAGACGGACGAGCAGTGGCAGGCGGAGCTGACCCCGTCCGAGTACCAGGTACTGCGCCTCGCCGGGACCGAGCCCGCCTTCCGCGGTGAGTACACGGACACCAAGACCGAGGGCGTCTACAGCTGCCGCGGCTGCGGCTCCGAGCTGTTCCGTTCCACGGAGAAGTTCGAATCGCACTGCGGCTGGCCGTCCTTCTACGACCCGAAGGACTCCGACGCGGTCGAGCTGAAGGCGGACGTCGCCCACGGCATGGTCCGCACCGAGGTCCTGTGCGCGAAGTGCGGCTCCCACCTGGGCCACGTCTTCGAGGGCGAGGGCTACCCGACCCCCACGGACCAGCGCTACTGCATCAACTCCATCTCCCTGCGGCTGACGCCGGCCCCGGCCCGGGGCTGAACCGGCGCCCGCCGATCGGGGGGGGAACCGGCGCGCCGGAGGGGGGACCACCAAAGAACCGGCACGTTCCACCCCTCCCCCCCCCTCTTGGC